>NZ_CP053826.1:1800000-1974918 GCF_013372125.1 Campylobacter curvus
GCTCCAGTGAAAAGTCAAGCTCGCCACAAAATTTCGCTATCTCATCAAAGCTCACGTTCGAGCTTTTACAAACGAATTCGCAAAGCTCGGCGAGGCTAAATTTAAGCGGAGGCGGCGTCTGAGGCACGAAAGATATGAGAGAGAGCGCCTCTTTTCGGCTCTTTAGCGGATCAAAGCCGTTTATGCTGACGCTACCGCCGGTAGGTAAAAACTCACCCAAAACGATACGCATGAGCGAGCTTTTACCGGCACCGTTTTGCCCCAGGATAACCAGCTTCTCGCCGCGTGCTACATCAAGGCTCACATCGTCTAAAATTTTTTGCGAGCCAAAGCTCTTCGTTATATTTTTTAGATTTATCAAAATTTTCCCTTATATCAGCTTTTTAAACCCGTTGTCAAATTTCAGCGCGTCTTGATGACACACGTCTATGCAGCGTCCGCAAAGCGTGCAATCAGCCCCTGCGATACGAAACGTCTCTTTTTGCTCGCCGCTATCTTTTGCCTTGGTCTTTGTCATCTCGAGCACGTGAGGCACGAGGCAGACGTCTATGCAGACCAGGCAATGATCGCATCTGTTTTTATCCCAGCTCACCTTCATCGCGTTTGGCTTAGCCAGTAGCGAGTAGGTCGCGCCTATCGGGCAAACGTAGCGACACCATGCGCGGCGTGAAAAGAAAATTTCCACCGATAAGACGGCTACGACAAACCAGATCGCATGTGCGTAGCCGTAGATGATGAAACGCGAAAATATACCCACGACATTGAAAATTTCAAACACGAGCTGCGCACTAGCAAGACTTAGAGCCAGAAAAAACAGCGTAAAGACGTAGCGCCATTTGGTGTCGAAATTTCGCTCTTTTATGAGCTTTTTGGCGCGCAAATTCTCATGCCATTTCTCGCCTATCTCGCCTATGAGAGAATAGGGGCATATCCAGCTGCAAAAC
The DNA here is from genome assembly GCF_013372125.1 of Campylobacter curvus. Taxonomy (NCBI): domain Bacteria; kingdom Pseudomonadati; phylum Campylobacterota; class Epsilonproteobacteria; order Campylobacterales; family Campylobacteraceae; genus Campylobacter; species Campylobacter curvus. The sequence goes on from NZ_CP053826.1 coordinate 1,800,945, forward strand.
GCTCTACCGCCCACTATCACGTAAAAAGCCAGTATACTAAGCGATCCGATGATGAGATTTACGTGCATCTCATGCGTGGATAAAAACACCTGCGCACTCATGAAAACATCCGTCAAGTGAAAGCCAAATATCCGCGAGCCGCTGATATCGCCCTCTAAAATTTGGATATCGGCTCGATACGACAGCACGAACAAAAGATGCACCAAAACGATGACTCCTATGCGCCAAGCCCTAATGCTGGGGCGTTTTTTGCCGTTTTTATCGGTGCTGATCAATGTATTGAAAAAGCCGATCTGCCTCACTGTCGCGCGGGTGGTGTATTTGTTCATGGCTACTTTTTAAATTTTGAAATTTCATCCGCAAGCAAGGCTATGTCAGCGTCGCTGGTGTTTGTCAGAAGCCCTTTCATCAGCGAATTATCGACCTTGCCCGCCTTATAGTCTTGCAGCTTTTTGATGAGCTGCTCTTTATCCATTCCGGCGATATTTGGTGCCATCACGCCCTTGCCATCAGCCCCGTGACAAGGCGCACACGAGGTCAGATATAGCTTGCTAGTCCCCTCTGCGGCTTTGTTTTGAACGCTTCCTGCGAGCTCTTTTATCTTTTTTAGCTCCTCGCTTGAGGCGAAATTTTCGATAGTCGTGCTTTGAGCTTGGTTTGAAACCTGTGTGGCATTGTTTTGAGAAGCGCTTTGCGCTTTTGCTTCGCCGCCTTTTTTACTTGGTGTCTGAAACATCAACATCATCACCATGAGCGCACAGACGCCTATGGCGATTAGTATCGTTACGATCTTTCCTATATTCATTTTTTACTCCTAAACTGCGCGTTAAAGTCGCTTATATCCTTTGCAAGCGCCCTGACCTCGCTCTCGTCCATAGAATTTACCAGATCTCGCATGAGCACGTTGGCTTTTTCTTTGTTTTTATAAGCGATTATCATATCGTAAATTTCATCGCCGCTTTTATTTAGCAGCGACGGACCGATGATGCCGTTTGCGTAATCATCGTGACAAGAGGAGCATTTGACGATGAAGTCCTTACTGAGCCTGCCGCGCACGAGCTTTGCGTTTATGCTCTCAAGCGGGCTTTTCACCATCGCTAAAGCGCCGATCTGCCTGCTTACGTTATTGTCCTCAAGGCCAAATTTCACTTTTTTTTCTCCGTCCATATCGTAATGAACGAAGTCCGATCTGCTTGGCTGGGCACTAGCGCTTGATCTTTCGACCTTTATCACGCCGGCAGTCTGTGCGGACTGCGAGGCGGTCTGGTTTTTATCGTCTTTGCCTTTATCGTTACAGCCGCTAAAAAGAAGCATAAAGGCAAAAATATAAAAAATATATCTCATCATCTCTCCTTAGTAAATTTCATCATAGGTTTTATTTGGCGCTATTTTTATGACCTGTGGCGGACAGACCTCAGCGCAAACGCCGCATCCAACGCAGCCTTGCTTGATGAGAGGCAAATTTTCTTGCATGATTATAGCGCTCTCTCCGACCGGGCACAAGCTCGCGCAAAGATCGCAGATAGAGCCTATTTTGGCCTTTATGCTATCCTTTACCGCCTGCTCCCTGTCGTTATAAATTTTCCTATCCAGTAAATTTTTAACTCCGCTCTCATCGACGCTCTCACCCTTAAAAGCCAAACAGGCGTTGGCGTCTACCAAGATCGCCACGCCCATTTTCACATCACCGATGACCTTCGTATCGTGGCTTAATGCACCGCTAGGACAGGCCAATACGCAAGGGAAGAGATCGCACAGATAGCAGCCTCTTTTGTTCGCGTCTATGTAAGACGTGCCGTTTGAGTAGCCCTGTGCGATGTCTAGCAGATCGATGCTGTGATAGGGGCACACCTGCACGCACTGACCGCATTTTATGCAAAGCGACTCGAAATTTTTAACAGCTCCCGGCGGCCTTAGATAAAGCTCATCGGCTCTCGTCTTTGGCAGGGCGATACCTACGCCATATCCGCAGGCTATCGCCGCAGCGCCGGCAATTATGAAATTTCGCCTATCCACGCTAGCCCCTAGCCAAATTTTGCTCGTTTACAGGCTTCATACGCGGCTTATCGTCTTGCAGTAGCTTGACTGGCTCTGAAAATGGCGCTAGCTTGGCGAGGAAATTTAGCACGCTGAATATACTGGAGCCATAAAAAAACTGCAAATTCGGATGATACTGCCACAGCTGATCGGCATATATAAAGTGTAAAAACGGCGTATCGCCAAAGCCGTCTTTGTCGATGTCAAAGCTCTCGTATTCGTCAAAATAGTTGCCCCGCCACTGGTTTAGATACATCTTTGAGCCGGGCGTATCGTTTGAGGCGATTTGCATATTGCCGATGAAGTCGTTGTCCTTAAAGACGCTTGGCTCTTGGGTGGCGTGAAACTGTATGCCGATGGTGTTGTGTAAAATTTGGTTGTTTTCAAAGACGTTTGGCATATTTGGCTGAAACGGGGAGGCGTCTAAAAACAGTCCGCGCGCGTTGTAGATGAGAGTGTTGTTTTTTATAGTAAAGGCCGAGCTGTCCTTTAGCCCGATGCCGATGCCAAAAGCACCGTCTGAATTTATGACCAGATTATTTTGAACGAGCGAGCCTTGCGAATACATAAAAAACATACCTACCGCATTTCCCTCAAAGGTGTTAAATTCCACCAAATTTTTGTTTGCATACATGAAGTGTATCGAGTAGCGACCGCGCACGCCGTGGTTTTTCCTAAAGGTGTTTAGGCTCGCATACCACGCGACCATATCGCGGCTATCGTGGACATAGTTAGACTCGATCAAGTTTTCATGACTATACCAAAGCCTGATCGCATCACCTCTAAGAGGCATCGCGACGGCCTTTGAGGTGATGTTATTCTCTACGATCTTAGAGGCGTTGCACTGCTTGAGCTCAACGCCAAAAAGCACGTCCGTAAGCTCGTTTGCTTTGATAGTCACGTTATTTGCCCCGTCGCAGCTTATGCCCGCGTCAAGATCGCTCAGACTATCTCCGCTACCTCTTATCTTTAAATTTTCGAGCTTCACGTCAGAGGCGATGACCTTTATCACGCTCGATCTGCCCTCGCCCTTTATCACGACGTTTTTATCCTCGCCGATGATATTTAGAGGCTTATTTATGACGATATTCCCCTCGTAAACTCCGCTGCCAAGCTTTATCGTGTCGCCAGCTTGGGCGTTGTCGATCACTTCTTGCAAGGCATTTGCCACGGCAAATTTAAGCACGAACGACACAAGGAGTAAAATTTTCATAAATTCAGCCTTTCAGCTCTTTTTTCTTTGAAAACATCGCAAGCAGGCAAAGCGCACTCATGATTATCATGACCCAAAAACCGATAGCCGGGTAAGAGTGCGTCGTAAAATGCGCGACGCTACCGTCGCCAAGGACCGTCGGCATGAAAGGCTTGATCTTAAACGCGCCCCACTCTTGCATGTTGTGTCCGTACCAGTAGAGCCAGCCCGTAAAAGCGCCCATGAAAAGTATCGGTGCGATGATAGGAGGTATCATCAAAAGGGAGCTGAATTTACCGTCATAATACAAAAACGCAAGCATACAAAGCGTGCAAATAAGCAGATAATAAGGCGCTATGGCTCGCTCGACATTGCCGCCGTATTCCATCGGATACATACCGATGTAGTGGTTTATCGTATTCATCTCATGCACGTCTCCGCTGTATCCGTCTACGTGAAAATAAACAGGGATACCGTCAGGAAAGGCCGCCTTTGGATAGTTTGGCGCTTCAAGCGAGACATACCAGATAGGAAAGGACGGCGTGCCAATCTCGGCCTTTTGCTCGATCATCTTTTCAAGGCTTGATGCCACGTCCTTTGGCAGGAGGTGGTTTTTGTACTGAAAGGACGTATAAACATCGTAAATTTTATATGTCCATGCGGGCAAAGTGTCGCCATTTTCGATCTTTGCCTTCGCTCCGTAAAATCCAAGCACCGGTATGGTAAAGCACACGGTCATGATGACAAGCGCTATAAGGGTGTAAATTTTATACTTGTTCATGATTTCTCCTTTAAATTTTAAAATTTTACTTTTTATGCTTAGTATTTTATGGCTCTGTTATAATAAATCATTGACACTTGCTTCGCAAACCATGTTCGCTCCGCAAGACGCCGAACATATAGCACGATTTACGCGGTCAGCTGCCGCTTCCCTGCAAATCGGCGACGATAGTGTCGCTTCACAAGGTTTGACTTCGCTCTTGGAAGTTAAAAATCAATGAAATATTGTAACAGAGCCTATTTTATTTGATAAGCATGCCGCGATTTTCGCTGTCGGCCCTGCAGCTTCCTTTGTTTGTAGCGAAGTCTCACTGCAAACGCATAGCGTAAAGCGTCTTGAAAAGCTGCGAGCGATGTCGCTATTATAAAACGCTCAAAATTTCAAGTCAAATTTCAAAATTTAAAGGGCGGGAATCCCGCCCAAATTTTAAAGACCGGCGTTCTCATCGATCCATTTTAGGTATTCGATGATATGCTTTATCTCCTCGTCGCTCATGTGCTGATTTGGCATCCTTAGGTTAAAGTAATTTATCATCGCTTTAACATAGTCGTCCTCATAAAATTTCGCAGGATCTTTTATGAAATCAGCCACCCATTTCTCGCCGTTCTCGTGTCGCAAAAGCACGCCCGTTAGATCAGGGCCAGAGCTTACTTGACCGATGACGTGGCAGCCGTTGCATCCGCCTTTTAGATAGGCCTCCTCGCCTTTTGCAGCACCCGCACTCATAGGAGTCGCGATAGCTTTTGCGAGATTGTTTTTAGCCCTTAGGCCAACGTCGGCGGTTTTTACCATGTATTGCCATACTTGATACTCCCAAAGGATCGCGCCGTTTACGTCGCCTTTTTTATAGGCCTCATCGGCTTTTTTCTTGACTTCGGCTATCTTGCTGTATTGATCCAGTGCGTCCTCGACTTGCTCTTTCACCTTCGGATATTTTTCAAAATGTTTTTCTTTGAGATACGCTACGACCTCTTGTATTACCGCGTCAGTAGCTTTGTTTGTCGCGATGACCTTGTCATACTCGGCTTTTAAAGCCTCAGGGCTTAGAGCTTTTAGCTTGTTGCCTTTTGCGGATTCGTATTTTTTATTCGGATCTTTAACGAGCAAATATCCCATCATCTCAAGGTGAAGCGCAGAGCAAAATTCCGTGCAGTAGTAAGGGAAGATGCCTTCCATATCGGCTACGAAATTCACGCTTGCCGTTTTGCCCGGCTCAAGCGATGCGTGGATATTGTATAGATCTATACCAAAGCCGTGAGTCTCGTCTTGAGCGCGCTCCAGGTTTGTAAGGTGGATAGTGACGTTATCGCCCTTATTCACTTCGATGTGCTCAGGGTTGATGTGGCTTCTTATCATCGTTGCAAAGACGGTCACATTTTTGCCGTTTCGCTCGATCCTCTCTTGACCTGCAAGGGTGACATAAGGGCTTGGCTTGCCTGTTCTTGAGTTTGTTCCCATGTTATAAGTGAGCGCCGGACTTAGCTTGGAAGCTGCGATAGAGACGACATCGTGAGGCTCTCCAAGAGGTATAGGCATATCATATATTAGATCCATCTTAGCACCGCTTATGTCAATGAGCTGGTGGTTTTGCGGATGAAGAGGTCCTACCGGGTTGAAGCGATCGATAGAAAGCTTATCCAGCGCTATAGCGTATTTGCCTACCGGTTTAGAGGACTTGCCCTCCATAGTGTCAAGGTGTCCGATGTTATAATGCACATTTACCTTATCAAGCACCTTTAAATTTTTATAGTCCCATTTTATGATCTGAGAGTCGACATAAAGCGAAGTATAGACTATGCCGTCCTTAGAGTCAAAAGAGTTGTGCAGTGGTCCAAGGCCTAGTTCTACCTGTCCATGAAGGGCTTTTTTCATATCGAGGATAGGGATGCCATACGGGTCCGTACCGGCAAAATCCTTTTTATCTATGAGCTCTTTTATCTTTCTAAAGTCATAAACGGAAGCGTGAGTATCGAGTTTTCCGCCGATTATGATGTATCTACCGTCAGGCGTTACGTCTATGCCATGAGGGCTCTTTGACTCAGGTATCAAAAATAGTGCTCCCGCATCGACGGCGGCCTTAATAGTGATGACTCTATGGCCGTTTATCTCCATGTAGTTTTTCTTGTCCTTAGCTAGCTTTTCTAAAATTTGCCAGTTATAAACGTGCATGAAGTCGGTATCGTTCCTACTAGCACCCGCCTCAAACGGAGGCAAGCCTTTTTCGATGCCGCCTGTATACATCTCGGTATTTATCGAGTTTGTGAAAGCCCAGCCAAAGCTCTCTCCCTTACCAGCGTCGCTTAGATCTTGCCAGTATGGAGGCAACTCAAGTGAGAAAGAGGCCTTCTCGTCTATCTTGCCCTTTGGATAGTCGAATTTCCAAAACGTGATCGCACCGCGATAAACCGCCTCGTAGTCGTCTATGGAGTGGTAGTTGTTATCAAGCGGAGCTGCGTATTGGCTTGCTTCGATGACGTATTCGCTGTTTGGAGTGATGAAGCTACCGCCGTGCTCGCTTTTCATTATCGGATTTACGACGATCTGAGTGGTCTCGAAATCATGTAAATTTACGACGGCTATACGAGGGTTGGCCTTATCGTTGATGAAAAGATAATCGCCCACATATTCGCCGTTTTTCTCGGTGAAATTCGGGTGGTGCGTATCACCCCAGGTTATCTCTTTGCCCCTGATAGCGCCTTGTTTTAGCACCGCCTTCGACTCGTCGTCATAGCCGTATCCTTGCCAAGGCTCAGGCGTGAAAACGCCGATGTATTTGTAAATTCTCATCGACGGAACGCCGTAAACTAGTATCTGGCCTGATTGACCGCCGGATGAAAATACGATGAATTCGTCCTTTCGTCCGCTTGGCTGATAGGTTTTGGCGGCTGCTAGGACGTCTTTCTCGCTGAGTCCGCGCTCTTTCATGACCTGTTCAAGATCACTTGCGCTACACGCCGCGCTAAAAGACAACCCAAGCAGCGCGATACCCGCGATACAAGAGTTTAAAAACTTTTGCATTTGCTCTCCTTTTATTAAAATGTTTTCAGTCTGCTTTTTTGTATTTCACATCGCCGTCAAAAGCGACACTCAAGATAAAATTTTTATCGGCAAAAATCGCTCTAAGCTCATCTGTATGCACCTTTTGGGCGCTTAAAATTTTAAAATTCTTATCTAGTTTATAAATTTTACCGTCACCTCCGCCAGCGTAAATTTCACTATCCAAACAGGACAAAGCGCAAATTTTAGTTTCGGCTATCTTTGCGCGAAGCCCGCTTTTTAGGCTCACCACCTCACCGTCAAAAAGCCCGAATATCACATCTTGTGAGCCCTTTAAGATACAGGCGCTAGTAGGCACGAAGCCAAGATCTAAGAGCCTGGTAGCCTCTAAATTTTGAGGATCTAGACTATAAACCGCGCCGTCGTAGCCAGCCATCACAAGCTCACTATCCAGCGCAAGCAGAGCTGAAATCCTATAAATTTGAGGAAAATCTTTCTTGATGAGCTTTTTGGAGCTCATATCATAAACGATCAGCGTATTTTGCCCGATGAGAGCGTAAATTTTATCGTTTAGGATCTTCATGAGTGAAATTTCGCCCCAAGCCTTGGTGTCGGCGAGAGAAAATACCGATCTTTGCCCCAAAACGGGGTCAAATTTTATCACTTCGCCGCTACTAAGCCCGACATAAAGAGCCGATTTGTCATAAGCTAGGCAGGTGATCTTGTCTTTTGAATGGATATTTTTTATGATCTTTTGCGTATCGATGTTTAAAATTTTGACCAAGCCGTCGTCCAAAAGTGCGACTTGAGCGAGCTTAACGTCGTAGTCACAGCCTTGGACGCGAGCAAAAACAATAGTAAAAAGCAAACTTAAGAAAAGAAAAATCTTCATACACATGTCCGTTTTCATTACCATTTTTCAAGAACTCTCTGAAAACTATACCTGTTATACTCTTAAATAAATATTAATACATAAATACCGAGAAACGGTGCTTTTTAGGCATTTTGCTATATAAATTTAAATCATTAATAAATTTTTTAAGAATTTCCGTGATAAAAAAATGACAAAATTTAATCGATATTTCAAAGCGAAATTTCGATACCGATCTTTGGAGTAAAAATTTAAACTCTTTGACGCGTGATATCAAAATTCACAAAGAGATATTAAGCAAATATAAATTTTTACTATTAATTTTTTATAAAATCGTAAAGCGACCGATGCGTAAAATCATCGTAAAAAAATCATTTTTCTTAAAATTTTATAAACACACCGCACTAGGTAGGATTTGAAATTTAGCCCCCGCAAAGGGGAGCTAAATTTATTAAGATAAGCTTGCGATATAAGCGTATATCATCATAAAGAGGAAGATCATGCCAGTGATCAGCATCGCAAATCCGGCGATCTTAGCGATAAGCTTATACGAGCCAAAGCTCTCGTTTTTATGGTAAAGCTTCTCGAGCATGCCGCTTTTTGCGAGGCGTTCATACCATTTGACACGCTCTTGCTTGATTTCTTGCTCTGACAATGTCCCGCTAAAGATGACCATATCCATCGGGAAGCGATCGGCTCTGAAGTGAGTGTTGAAAAAGTGGATCGCAAATATAAATCCGGTCGCCAGTAGCGCCTCGTCCGAGTGCACCAGTGTGCTTAGATTTATCATCCAGCCCGGTAAGAAATTTGCAAACCAGTTAGGAAACCACAACACAAGCCCGCTAAATCCGATGATGAACATACCCCAAAAGACGGCTAGATAGTCAAATTTCTCCCAGTAGGTCCATCTGTCAAACTGCGGCCTCTCGCCCTTGCCGATAAACCACAAGAAATGCGCCTTCATATCAGCAAAGTCCTGCCATCTTGGCATTAGCGAGTCAGCGTCGAATAATCGCTTGAAAAATCCTGAGCCCTTTTTACTTTGAACGATGATGATCTCAAAGATATGGCTAAAGAACACCGCAAACATTATGATGGCCGAGATATGGTGGATCTTTGTCGCCATTATCGGTCCGCCCATCATATCCATCATGCTTTGCGCCCAAGGTGCGTCGTAAAATTTCTGTGGCAAGCCCGAGAATGCAAGCCCCAAGAACGACGCGGCCATAAAGAAGTGCTGGATTATGTGGAATGCACTAAATCTCTTTATCGTTACCGCATCGTTGTGAGCCGCCTCTCGCGCCTTTTTCCACTCTAAAGGTCTCTCCAGTCTCGTTTTTATGAGCTTGATAGACCAAAGCAGAGTGTGAAGACCAAAGAACACGAACACCGTTATCACAAGCCCTGTCATAAACACATACGCAGAGTGTAGAAGCGGGAAATTCTCGCTGTCGGTATGATCTGCGTGTGCGATGAAGCCGGTGAAATTTAGATTTGAGTTCGGGTGACACTCGCCGCAGGTTTTTACGCGATTTTTAGGATTTATCGTAGATTTTGGATTATCAAGGCTCATCACGTTGTGAGTGCCGTGACAGTCAAAACACGCCGCTACCCTTACTGCATCGCCCGGTTTGTTTAGTAAAAGCGCTTTGCCGTGGAAAGTCTGATGATAAAGGCTTTGCTCTTTTTCGTGACAGCTGCCGCAGTTACTTTCGCTGACTTGCTTCAAATTTTTCGCTACGCCGCTTTTATCGACGATGTGGATACCGTGACAATCGGTGCAGTTTGGTAGCTTCCTGCCATCTTTTAGCTCCTTTGTCACGAGCGGTGAATGCACGCTCTCCTCAAAATCAGCCTTTACATCTTTGTGGCAGCTTTTGCAGTTGTCATTTACGAATTCTTTATCCTTAAAAAGCTCCTCGCGTTCGGCCTTGCTCGCATATAAAATTTTAGGCGAGTCGTGGCAGTCGCGACAGCTTGGCACGCTAGCGAACCTAAGTCTGCCGTGTACTCCGTCGTGAAAGTTAGTTACCTCTTTGTTTGTGAGTTTGTCTGTCTTTTGCGATGAGACGGTTTTCTTGCCTGCGATCACCCAACCTTCGATGCCGTTTGTCATAAAATATAAATTTTTATAACCCTTTTGTTTTGCGACCAAGGCTACATCGTTTGGCTCTCTTGAAGAGGAATTTAGCCCGTATATGACGATGTTGGCGTCTTTGTCTTCAGGTAGCATCGAAGCGGTGTTGTTCGCATCTACGTTCATCGCACCGTCGATATGCCTAAGCTTAAATTCAACCGGCGTATTCGTATCTAAAAAATAGGCGTTTTTAGCTTTTAAATTTTCAGCTTCGTTAAGACTTATAGGCTTGAGCCCGTCAATACCTAAATTTACATCAGCAGGCATCGACGCAAAGGCAGGGCAAATCATCAAAGCAATAAATAAAAACTTGGCAAATTTTAACATAGCCGTTTTCTCCTTTATTGTTTTTAAAAAACGAGGGGACGAACCCCTCTAAATTTTGTGCCTATTTGCTTTTGCCTTCGGCTATCTCTTGGGCATACGTAGTATAAACAAGAGCCTCATCGACTAGCTTTTTAGCATATTTTGGTCCGTGAACGCCCCATGAGCCGTCTTTTTTCAAGATGTCTAGATTGTCTTGAGCTTGTTTTGCAAGGCTCAAAATTTTAGACTTTTGCTCGGTCGAAAGCTTGTTGTCATCAGCCATCAAGCGATCGATCTTTCTTAAGGCGATCTCAACTTTGGCGTATCCGTCTTTTACAGGCATTTGCCACTGCATCACAGCATCATAGATCGTAGCTTGATCAGTGTAATGAAGCTCTTTTGGCAGTGTGGATTGGATAGCGCTATGGCATCCGCTCGCGCCCGGTTTTACTAAATTTGGATCCTCAAACGCAGTCCTGCCGCAGCTCCACATCAAATCCACGAAGAAGCGTCCGTCCTCGCGAGCGAGTCTCCAGCCCTTTGTGGTCTTAGGATCGCGTGGCTGTCCTTCAGGAGGGTTGATCGATTTTTTATCTTTATCGACTAAAATTTTCCAGATATGCGAAGTCCTGGTATTGTCGTATCCGGCTTTATCCGGGTCTTGTATGGCGGCGAAATTCTCGCAGCTCATCATAGCCGGCATGTGGCAGCCCGTGCAGTTATCCTTCGCGTGAGGTCCGCCGTATTTAAACATATCCGTTTGCTCTTGGTGACAGTCTTGGCATGTTTTCTTAAGACCTGTTAGGGTGTAGTTGTCTCTCCAGTCGTTTTTAGTGATCTCATGCGGATCGTGGCAAGTAGCGCACCTTAGCCCTTTATCATAATGTTTGGAGTTATAAAGCTGAGAGCCCTCGGTTCCGCAAGCAGGGCAGCTTGATTTAAAGAACGAGTTGAAAGGCTTGCTAGGATTGATCTTTGCATCGTCTTCATGATATGCAAATCTTTGGTGACAGCGCTCGCAGTTACTAGGCATACCAGCGCCTCTTGCTCCGTATAGGTGAGCACCCGCTCCGTGGCACTCTTCGCATGAAATTCCTCTTGCGACGGTGTGTTTTCTAAGCTCTTTGGCGTTTCCCAATGCCGCGAAAAATTCATCTTTGGTTTTAAAGTCGAATTTAAACGAGTGGCAGACCTCGCAGTATGCACTGGCCGGCTGGAAAAGCATCTTGTTTTGATATGTCGAGCCGTAAGAGTTCATACCCCACATATGCGAGCCGTTTCCGCCAAAATCTTTCATTTCGGTAGGGAAATTGGGCGAAATTTCTTTTATCTTTTTAGCGACTTCCGGGGTGATGTTTTTTGTCCAGTTCACGGAGAACTGATTTCCGCCGGCTACGATTTTTGAGTTAGGATCGTCAAGCGTGCCGTCTATAACGTGATAAGTGCCGCGAACGAGCCATTTATCGACAAAGCAGTATTTCGTCCTTGGTGTTCCGATGATACCGTAAGTATCGTCAGGCCTGATGCCAGTCGTTAAGATCGGCGTTTTAGTGCCGTACATACCTTGTTTTGGATCGCCGTTTACTTCGCTGAGCTCCTCAGGCCATCTTATGGTCTTAGCGTGACGTGAGCGCTCCCACTGAGCGTATTGAGCCGGGTGGCACTCGCCGCATTTTTCAGGGCCTACGAATTTATTAGGAAAGTCCAAAAAAGACTCCATAGATAAGCGGTATGTGATAGAGGTAGGATGTCCAACTTTCTCGGCATATTTTTTACCGCCACCGAAATTTACAAACTCACTTTGACGATCAGAAAGCGAGTATTTTCCGATCAAACGTCCCTCTTTTTCAAATTTAAAAATAGGGTGATTTTTCTTAAGATAGTCCCAAAAGTCTGCGTCCCCATGCACTATGTCTTCAAGTGTCCTTGGCTTTACTCCATCGTTTTGAAAAGTTTTTGGAGCATCATCCGATACATTTTCCATGCTCTCGGTAGCCTGAGCAGATACACAAAAAAACGAAGCACTAAGGGCGAAGATACAGGCGAAAACCCCATCTTTTAGCCAACTGCGTTTCATAAAAACTCCTTGATTTTGTTTTATCTTATAACTAGAGACAAAGTCTCACTAAATTTCCCGACGCAAGACCCTTTGGGCCATTTTATCCTTCAAGCACCTGATTTCCTACCTCCATTTATCATTTATTAATGCTTTTCTAATACGATTTTAATACTTTAAATATAAGCTAATTCTTAATGAGATTTTTTTAGTATTATTTTTTTAGTAAATTTTAAGAATATAGCGATTTTTATGTGATTTGATTTTTACTTTAGCTTTACATTGATTTAAAATTTATTTCATAAAACGGCTAAAATAAGGGATATTTACAGATATTTTACATTATTTATAAAAATTTTATTATTTTTAATAACTAAATTTAAAATCCTAAAATTTTAAAAAAATATGTGTAAAAATGAAACAAATTTTTTAATAATTATTGCTTATTGATAAAAATTCTTTATATATATTAAAAAATAAATTTAATTTTTAGCTTTATGATGAGACAAAATTTTTTTAAGCCTTTTTACGACAAAATATAAATTTTTATATTGCAAGCGTAGTCAAATATATACGAAGCTTTTAAATTCTTTTGATAATCAGCAGTGATAAAAGATGGCGGGCAGAGAGGGGTTCGAACCCTCGAAAGCTTTCACTTTACACGCGTTCCAGGCGTGCTCCTTCAACCGCTCGGACATCTACCCAAAGAAGCGTATTATAACTTAAAGTGCTTAAAATCAAACAAGAATACCGCAAAATCGATGCGAAATTTAATTTTAGGCTGTAAATTTCGCCTTTTTGCTAAATTCACAGCCTAAACCATCACTCTAAACAAATATAAAGAGCAAAAATACGCCCAAAATAAGACGATACACGACAAAAGGCGTCATACTCATCCTTGAAATGATGTGCATAAAGAGCTTGACGCAGATATACGCGCTCACAGCGCTGATCAGGGCTGCAAGAGCCAGATCGCTCCATACGTAAGAGACGTCGTGCCTTATGAGCTTGACACTCTCTAGCCCGCCCGCTAGTAAAATGATAGGGATACTCATCAAAAATGAGAAATTCGCGCTTCCTACGCGGGAAAAGCCTAAAAATAGTGCCGCACTCATCGTTACGCCGGAGCGAGAGACGCCAGGTATCAGCGCTAAAGCCTGCGCTAAACCGATGATGAGTGCCAGCTTTATAGTGACGTCATATTCGCTTTTGGTGCCAACTCTCTTATCGGCTAGATATAAGACTACGCCAAAGATTATCGTAGTGACCGCGATAACGATGCCGCTTCTTGTATATTCTTCTATCAGACTATTAAACGCTAGACCAAAGATCCCTGCCGGTATCGTCGCAAAACAAACCGCCCAGACCAGCGTGCTGTCGCCTACTCTTTCGCGCCTTACGATAGAGGCGAAAAAGTCGCGTAAAAGCCCGAAAATACTATCTTTGAAATAAAAAACGATCGCCGTTAGCGTACCGATATGCACCGCCACATCAAAGGCAAGCCCTTGATCGGGCCAGCCAAGTAGCTTCGGTACGAGCACGAGGTGCGCAGAGCTTGATATCGGTAGGAATTCAGTTATGCCTTGCACCAATGAAAGAACTATGATATGAACGATATCCATTAAAGCACACCTTTTGCAAATTCGCTTAGCGGAGTCGGCTCGAAGCCAAAATGGCTAAACAGCTCGGCGGCTTTGCCTGAAGCGCCAAAGCCTTTCATGCCGTAAACATGATCTGCAAATTTAAACCACTCAAGGCCTCTTGAGGCTTCTACGGCGATCACGACGCTATTTTTATCTAAAATTTTATCCAGATATTCGCATGACTGCTCGCAAAGCAGATCGAAGCAAGGCGCAGAAACTACGTTCGTAGCTATGCCATCGCCGCTTAAAATTTCATGCGCTTTGAGGCAAAGCTCGACCTCGCTGCCGCTTGCGACAAAGGTGATCTTCGCGTTTTCACTCTTTTTTAGCAGATACGCTCCATTTTTGACCTCGCCAAAGACTCCGCCCTCAAGCGGTGCAAGCCCTTGACGAGAAAGCACGAATGCGCTTGGAGCGCCTAAATTTAGAGCCGCTTGCCAGCAAAGGACATTCTCGTTGCCATCAGCCGGACGGAAGGTGTAGAAATTCGGCATCGCACGAAACTGGCTTAGCTGCTCGATAGGCTGATGCGTCGGACCGTCTTCGCCTACGCCGATGCTATCGTGCGTAAAGATGAAAAAGTGCTTTAGGCTCATGAGAGCGGCCATCCTGGCACTTGGCTTCAGATAATCGCTGAAAATAAAAAACGTCGCCGAGAAAGGCAAAAACAACCCGTATCTGGCAAATGCGTTATTTATCGCCGCCATCGCATGCTCGCGGATACCAAAGTGTATGTTCTTGCCGCACGGGAAGTCGCCCATGCCTTTTAGCTCGGTCTTGTTTGACGGCGCTAGATCCGCGCTACCACCGATGAAGCCGGGTAGTGCGCTTGCGATAGCGTTTATTATCTGCCCGTTGCTGTCGCGCGTTGCTAGCTTTTTACCGTCAAATTTAGGATACTCTATCGTGCTAAAATCCGGATTTAAAAGCCCGTTTAAAATTTTGGCCTTTTCATCATCTAGCGACAAGAGTTGCTTGTTCCACTCGGCCTGTGCGAGATCTCCTCTCTCAAGAGCCCCGCGAAATCTAATAAGCACGTCCTCATCGACATGAAATTTAAGCTCCGGATCAAAGCCTGCCGCGCTCTTTGCTGCGCGTATGACCTCTTCGCCAAGCGGCGCACCGTGTGCGTTATGACTGCCTTCAAGCTCGCCCGCACCTTTTGCGATGCTGGTATTTGCGATGATGAGATAGGGCTTGTCTTTATTTGCCGCCTCGCTTAGAGCAAATTCTATCTCGTCGTAATCATGCCCGTTTATGCGTGCGACCTCAAATCCTTGCGCTTCGAATCTGACCTTTACATCCTCGCTCCAAGCTATGGCCGTATCGCCCTCGATCGTGATGTGGTTTGAGTCATATATCATCACCAGGTTATCAAGCCCCAAACGCCCGGCTAAGGCACACGCCTCGTAGCTTATGCCCTCCTCCAGGTCTCCGTCTCCGCAAAGACAGTAAATTTTATGGTTTATTATCTCGTTTTCGGGCGTATTTAGGACATTTGCAGCGTATTTTGCCGCCATGGCAAAGCCTACTGCGTTCGCCACGCCTTGACCTAAAGGTCCGGTAGCTATCTCGACGCCCGGAGTGTGAATTTCAGGATGTCCCGGGGTGTTTGAGCCAAGCTGACGGAAATTTTTAAGATCCTCAAGGCTCACGTCATAACCGCTAAGATATAAAAAGCTATAAACGAGACTACTCGCGTGTCCGCCGCTAAAAACGAGCCTATCGCGATTTAGCCAGGTAGGATCTTTGGGGTTGTGTTTTAGGTGTTTCGAGAGGACGACCATTATATCGGCTAGTCCCATCGGAGCGCCCGGATGACCGGAATTTGCCGCCTGCACCATATCGGCACACAAAAATCTTATCGTATCGGCTTGTTTTTTCAGCATTTTCAACCTTTCAAGTGTTTATCTATCAAATTTTCAACCACGCCGCAAACGCCCTTTGGCATATCCGAAAGCTCTCGGCGTATCTTTGCGATGAGCTCGTTTTTGCTGTCTCTAGCGCCCTTGATGCCAAGTAAATTCGTGAAAGAATTCTTTGTAACATCGTTATGCACCGGTTTTCCGGCCTCGCTCTCGTCGCTAGTAGCGTCTATGAGGTCATCTTCTATCTGAAAGGCTAAGCCCAGATCAAGTCCGATGCCGTAGATCCGCTCGCACTGCGCCGCGTCAAGAGCTGCGATGACTGCGCCCATTTCAAGGCTTGCTGCGATCAGCTTGGCGGTCTTGTGGATATGCAGGAATTCTAGTTCGTCTAAATTTAGCCTTTTTTGAGCGAGACCGAGCCTATTTTTAGCGTTTTTCACATCTGCTTTATCGCTATTTTCAAAAAAGCAATCAAGCGCCTGACCAAGCACCATACCGCTAGCTCCTGCGTTGGCGCTTAAAATTTCAACGCATTTTACGACGACCGGCGCCTCCAGGTCGGCACGTGAAATTTCATAAAAAGCCTGCGTATTTAGCGCATCTCCTGCGAGTATAGCAGTGACCTCATCGTATCTCGTGTGAAGCGTAGGCACTCCGCGACGAAGCGGCGCATCGTCCATAGCGGGCAGATCGTCGTGGATGAGCGAATAAGTATGCATCATCTCAAGCCCCAGTGCCACTCGCATGGCATTTTGCGTAAGCTGCGGACGCAAAGCATCTACGACGCCAAGCAGCAACTGAGCGCGAAAATGCTTGCCGCCCGCCTTTAGCATGACGCCAAGCGCCTCCTCGTAATACGGATGAAAGCTCGGCGCTTTGGGCAAATTTGCGTTTAGAAATTTTATGAATTCATCGAGCAAGGTCACTTAGGAACTCTCGCAAAAAATTGAAAATCATGCCTTGTAAATAGCAGCAAAAAGCTTTGCTGGTCGGCTATCTTTGCTAGCAAATCAGCGCGATCTACGACCTCTTCTTGATTTACCTGTAATATCCTATCGCTCACTTTTATACCGAATTTATCGGCGTTAGAGCGCGGTTCGACCTTTGTCACGACTAGATTTTTACCTACGCTTATGCCGTAGTCTCTTAAAATTTTATCGTCCATCTGCGAGGAAATTTCACCGGGCATCATGTTTAAATTTGGCATACTCATGCTATCTGGCATCAACGCATCAAGGCTTTGGGTAAATTTTAGATCCCCAGATACCGGCACCTGATATAAAAGCTCGGCTCTGTCGCGCTTTACGATGATGTCTAGCTTGCTGCCTTTTGGCGCAAAGAGTATCGCCTCGTTTAGCTCTCTTAGGCTCTTTGGCGTTTTGGAGTTTATGCTGATAAGCTCGTCATTTACCATCAGCATCTTGCCTCGGCCCAAAGGATCGACCGACGCCACGAAAAATTTGCCGTCTTTTGGTAAAAATTTCACGCCTATATCGCCGTAATACACATCATCATACGCCGCAAAATGCTTTAAATAGCGGTTCGGGATAAATTTATCGCCGCCCACGCTTATGCCTATCATCTTGCAGCAAGGGGTATTTATCTCGCCAGTCGCGTTATACTCGAAGCTAAGCGTGTCAAATTCGCCTAAATTTTGCCCGAGCGCTTTTATGTGGCCCATTTTCGTGTTATTGTTATCGCTTAAGATCCCGACCCAAGTGCTCTTTTTTATGCGCTCCTCGTTCGTCTCGTCAGCCATCGCGGCGGGGCTTAGATCGCTGTTTGAGCGCACGAGATAAAGCTGCAAATAAGGATCGAATTTCACATAGTCGTTTATCGGGGCTTCGCCGTTTTTAGGCACGGCGATGAGATCCTTGGTGAGCACGACGCCAAAATGGTTATTCACAGCCACGATAGAATTTTTGTTTTTTTCGTAGCAGGCGTGGAAATCGTCTTGAGTCGGGCGCGGATCGGCAAAAAGCCAAAGACCAAAGCAGATGAGTAAAAGGAGCTTTTTCACGTTTATCCTTTAAAGCCAAAGTCGCCAAGACCGCCCAGCATCCTGCCGGCTATCGCCTTTTTGTCGTCCTCGGCCATTTTTAAAACGTCGTTTATCGCGCTTATGAGTAAAATTTGCAGACTCTCTTTATCTTCGAGCAAGCTATCATCGATCGTGATATCCAAAATTTCGCCCTTGCCGTTTGCTTTGACACTGACTAGTCCACCGCCGCTTTTTGCGCCGAATTCTTTATTCAGGCTCTCGGCCTCCAGCGCCTGAGCTTGCTCTTTGGCTTTTTCAAGCACTTCGCCCATCTTAGAAAAGTCAAATCCCTCAAACATAAAAACACCTTTGAAATTTTGACAGATTATAACACAAGCTTGCTTAGGTTTTAGGCCCAAGCCCTTTTGCGCCCGTTAAAATTTGCGATTTTATTTTTTGATCATTTCGTTTTTCGCATTTACGTGCACGATGGTCGGGCTGAATTTCTTGGCTTTTTTAAATTTCATGCTAGCATACGCCACGATGATGACGATGTCGCCTATGCAGACCTTGCGTGCAGCTGCGCCGTTTAGGCAGATCTCGCCCTTTTTGCCCTTGATGACGTAGGTGGCGAAGCGCTCGCCGTTATTCACGTCTAAAATTTCGACCTTTTGATTTTCCAGTAAATTTGCCGCACGCATGAGCTCCTCGTCTATCGTGATCGAGCCTACGTAGTTTAAATTTGCGTCCGTGACGGTAGCGCGGTGAATTTTACTGGATAAAATTTCTACTCTCATGATTTTCCTTCGGTTCTTGTTTCAATAAAACATTGATGCCCTAAATAGGCGATTTGCGACCTCGTCTAGCAAGTAGCTATTATCACGCCAGGCGAAATTTAGCCCTCTAAAGACAGGTCCTTTAAAACGACTTCTTTATCGCTGAATGGATATTTTACGCCCTTGATCTCTTGATACTCCTCATCGCCCTTGCCAAGTATCACGAGCGCCCAGCCAGCACCCAGCTCTTTTAGCCTGCCAAGCCCCAGCTCTATCGCCTTTTTACGATCACTTATGCGCGATACGTTTTCATCCATGCGCATGCCGCCGCAAATTTCATCTATTATCGCTTCTGGATCTTCGCTTCTTGGATTGTCGCTGGTGACGATACAGATCTGAGCGTATCTTTGCGCTATAGCACCCATTTTCGGGCGTTTGGTGTTATCTCTATCGCCGCCCGCGCCAAAGATCACGATGAGATTTAGATGGCGCAGCGCATTTAGCACTTTTTCTATCCCGTCAGGCGTATGAGCGAAGTCCACGATCACCAAAGGCTCTCTACTCACGACCTCGACGCGTCCGTCCACTCCGCTAAATTTACTGATCGCCTTTGCAAGCTTGGAGCTTTCAGGCTTTGCTAGCAAGCATACCGCGCCTAGTGCGGCGATAAGGTTGTAAAGATTAAATTCCCCCTGAAGCGGCGAATCTATCTGCACATCGCCGTTTGGCGTTTTTATGACAGCATCGATGCCGCCCTTTAGACCGTAAGCGACCGGGGCGAAAGAAGCGGGCTTCTTAAGCGAATAAGTATAAGCGTTTTTAGGGTTAAATTTTATCCCGCCGTCATCGATATTTATGAGCTTTAGGCTATCGTCGTCAAAAAAGCTCGACTTTACGCGCGCATACTCCTGCATGCTCTTGTGATAGTCGAGGTGATCCTGGGTCAAATTTGTAAAAATTTTAAGTGCGAATTTCAGGCTCTCGATGCGTTTTTGATCTATCGCATGGGAGCTTACCTCCATTACGAAGTATTCGCAGCCTCGCTGGCTTGCGGCTTTTAGATACCAAAGCGTCTGCAAGATCGCGCTAGTAGTCAGCGCCTTTTCGTCTATGCGCTCGCCCTCTATGAACGCACCGCGTGTGCCGCTAAGAGCGCACTTATGACCAAGCGTTCTTAAGGTCTCGTAAATCGCTGCGGCGGTCGTAGTTTTGCCGTTAGTGCCGGTGATACCAACGATCTTGATATTTTCATCAATATTTAAAATTTTCTTGCACTCTTCAAGACCGATGAGCTTCGCGCCCCTTTTTACGGCATCGTGGGAAAATTTAGAATTTGCATGCGTTTGCACGAAAAAGCAGCCGCTCTCGCACTCGTTCGAGTTGTCCGTCAAGAAATTTGCGTCAATGGATATTTTCATCGCCCTGTCTTTTTTGTATCTCTTTTAAAAGTGCACCTATGCGCTCGTCCCCGCTAAACATCACGGCTGCGCTCTCAAGGTAGTTCATACCCATTTCGAGGAAATTATTTTTTATGAGATTTTCTAAAAATTCTAAAAAATCATCCTTGTTCGAGATCATGACCTTGGTCGAAAACATGATGTTTTCAAAGACTTTTTTGAAATTCCCCTCGCGCCAGACGGCCTCTTTAAAGTCCTCATAGCTGATCGCGTCTTGCTCCTCAAAGTCATCCTCAGAGACGATCCTGGACTCCAAGACCTCCAAAATTTCGTCGAAATTTCCTTTGGTATCGCCGCGCCTATCCTTATTTATGAAATACTCAAAGAGCATCCTTGCCTCTTCAGGGCTTTCTTGCGCGAGCGAGCAAAGCTGGATGAAAAATAGCACGTTTTTATCTTTGCTGGTCTCATAAGCGAGCGAGAAATATGTCATCGCCTCGCGAAATTTGGCTTTTTTGAAATTTTTTATGCCAAGTTTTTTATAATCAATCAAATTTGACCTCTTCTCCAAGGGGGATATTCACGACCTCAAGCTCGGGGTGGATATCTATGCGAAGTTGGCGCTCGATGCCGTATTTTAGGGTCGTCGTGCTCGCCGCGCAGCCGTGGCAATGTCCGGTAAGGCGCAGATAAATTTTGCCGTTTTTTATGCCTAAAAGCTCCATGCCTCCACCGTCGTTCTCAAGCATCGGTAGCACCTTTTGCAGGCTCGCCGTGACAGGCTTTAAAAGCTCTTCGTCGCTAAATGGTATCATGTTTTACCTCTTGAAATTTTTGGGTTATTATACACTTTTTGGCAAAAGAAAATTTAAAGTGCTTATTTTGCCGTGATTATTTTTATGGCTCTATTATAATAAATCATTGACACTTACTTCGCAAACCATGTTCGCTCCGCAAGACGCCGAACATATAGCACGATTTACGCGGTCAGCTGCCGCTTCCCTGCAAATCGGCGACGATAGTGTCGCTTCACAAGGTTTGACTTCGCTTTAAGAGCTGAAAATAAATAAATATTTTAACAGAGCCATTTTTATAAAAATTAAGAAAACGAACGATCCGCTTACAGTGGCGTTTAATAAAGCTTTATTGAGCAAAACGACATCTGTAAGGGGCGGCTCCACTGCTTACAAGAGTAGGAAATTCGATCTGTATTCAAGTAACGTAGGACAAAGCCTGACTTATTGTTTCGTAGCTCTTAAGGACGCTTCATAAGGTGCTCAAATCCGGGCAAAATTTTACATTTAGTTTTAGTATATACGAGTCGGACGAAATTTAGCATGCAACAGATAAAAGCGCATCTAAACCGAAGCGATAAAATCGATATACGTAGGCACGCTCGCCTCTATACGCTCTGGCGTGGCTTTAAATTCCGCGTCGTAAAATGCTACGAAATTTTTATAATTTGCGCCGCAGTAGCCAAAAGTTATCTCAAACGGTACTAAAATTTCCTTTAAAGAGTAGTGATATTTGCCTGTTCTGGTATAGTTTTTCTCGCCTATACCAGCACTCACAGCCAAGCCCATATTGCGACCTTTGAGTGCTTCGTCGCCCTTACCGTAAGCCCAACCGTCCGTGAATACATCATCAAGCCATTTTTTCATTAGCGGCGGGCAATTAAACCAATATATCGGAAACTGCAAAACAATGCTACCATGCGCCTCGATCAGCGCCTGTTCTTTTTTTACGTCTATGATCTCTTGTGAATACTCGCCGTATATGTCGTGGATAGTAAATTTATCAGGATACTTTATTGCTTCTTGTATCCAGCGCTTATTTACTTTCGAATCCTTTAAGGATGGATGCGCCAAGACTATGAGAGTTTTCATTTTATCTCCTAAATTTTAAAATTTGGAGACGATTATAAGACGTTATTAATAACAAAAGGTATAAAAATAAGGGGAAGCAGAGGGCAAAATTTAGCCCTCTATTTGAATTTAGTTATTCGCTTACCAATTCGATATATGCCATCTCTGCAGCATCGCCACGGCGGATGCGGGTTTTGATTATCCTTGTGTAGCCGCCGTTTC
Organism: Campylobacter curvus; assembly: GCF_013372125.1. Lineage (NCBI taxonomy): Bacteria > Pseudomonadati > Campylobacterota > Epsilonproteobacteria > Campylobacterales > Campylobacteraceae > Campylobacter > Campylobacter curvus. The sequence goes on from NZ_CP053826.1 coordinate 1,823,074, forward strand.
GCTCTTTAAATTTAGGAGCGACTTCAGTAACCAACCTATTTGTACTCTCTTTGTCTTGCAAAGCGGCAAAAACCGCTCTGTGAGCGTTAGAGTCACCTTTTCTGGCTCTTGTGATGAGCTTTTCGACATAGCTTCTAAGCTCTTTAGCTTTTGGCAGTGTCGTCTCTATTTTTTCGTTTTTGATGATCGCGATAGCTAAATTTTTAAGCAACGCGGATCTATGAGATGACGTTCTACCAAGTTTTCGATATCCGTGTTTATGTCTCATTTATTGTCCTTTTATTCTTTTGCACTCATTTGTGATTTTAGCTCGGCGATCTTTTTTCGCAGCTGCTCTTTACTATCTTTTAGCACATCACTACCCACAGGATAGCCGATCTCTTCCATGACGGCTTTTATCTCCTCAAGAGATTTTTTGCCTAAATTTTTAAGATCTTTAAGCTCGTTTTCATCCATCAATGCAAGCTCGCCTATATATCTGATCTCGGCCTTATCAAGGCAGTTGAAGCTTCTAGCGCTTAAATTTAGCTCTTCGACGCTTGAAAGTAGCTTTGCATGCTCCCCGCCGACACTACTGCTCATCATCGGAGCGTTCACATCGATATCTAAAACGCCTTTAAATACTGACATTTGTTGATACATGGCCTCTAGGCAGTGTTTAAATGCCTCTATCGGGCCTACTTGACCGTCTGTCGTGATAGTAAATACGATCTTTTCATAGTCCGGATCGTCTTCTACAAGAACGTTTTCAAGCTCATATACAGCTTTTTTGACAGGAGTGAAGAAAGCATCAAGTGCGATATAATCGTCCTCGATCTCCTCGCGGATCTCCTCGCTAGGCACATATCCGATACCCTTTTGAATGATAACGCTGAAATTTAGCTCTGCGTCTTCATTGATCGTAGCAAGATAAGCATCGGGGTTCACGATCTCTACGACATCGTTGTTAAGATCGGCTCCCGTTATCTCTTTTGGACCTTTAAAGCTATACTCTACGACCTCACGCTCGCTATCGTTTTTGAGTTTGAAGCGAATTTTCTTTAAATTTATAATGAAAAACGCAACGTCTTCAAGCATACCGCGCATACTGTCAAATTCGTGGCTGACACCCTTGATCTTTACGCCAATAGGCGCAAAACCGACCGTGCTTGTGTAAAGAAGACGACGAAGCGGGTGAGCCAATGTGACTGCATAACCGGTCTCAAAAGGATATGCAGTTATCTTTGCTACGTTCTCGCTGATGCTTTGAACTTCGATCTCAGTCGGCATATAAGCTGATGTAGTAATCTTTCTCATCTTTATACCTTCTATTATTTTGAGTAAAGCTCGACTATGAATCTTTCCTCTATCGGAATGATAACCTCTTCTCTTTCTGGATTTCTGGTGAAAATTCCAAATTTCTTATCTTTTTCAACATCAACCCAGCCGACGATACCGGTCTGAGCGGTAAGATCAATCGCACGAACAATTTGCGGATTATTTTTAGATTTTTCGATAACCTCTACTTTAGATCCCGGCTCCACCCTATAAGAAGGGATATCCACTCTCTTACCGTTTACAAGGATATGTCCGTGAGTTACGAGCTGACGTGCGAAACGACGAGTCGTCGCAAAGCCCATCCTATAAACTACGTTATCTAGTCTTTGTTCTAAAAGCTGGACTAAAAGCGCACCGGTATTTCCCTCGCGACGTGCTGCTTCTTGGAACAATCTTCTAAATTGCTTCTCTGAAATTCCATACATGAATTTAGCTTTTTGCTTCTCGCGAAGCTGTAAGCCATATTCGCTGATTTTCGCTCTTCTTTGTCCGTGTTGTCCCGGTGCATACGGTCTTTTATCAAGCGCACTTTTGCCTGCAAGCCTTCTCTCGCCTTTTAGCGCAAGAGAAACACCAAGACGTCTTTCTAGTTTTTCAACAGGTCCTGTATATCTAGCCATAATAATTTCTCCTAATTTCTATTCTTAGACGCGGCGGCGTTTTGGTGGTCTGCAACCATTGTGTGCAAGCGGGGTGATATCTTTAAGGAAAGTCACTTTGATGCCTTCGACCGCTCCTACGCTCTTAACTGCCGTCTCGCGTCCGCTGCCCGGACCTTGTACTTTTATGCCGACTTCTTTTATGCCGTGCTCTTTTGCTTTATTTAGAGCATCTTCAACGGCTTGTTGAGCTGCGTAAGGAGTCGATTTTTTGCTTCCTTTAAATCCAAGACCACCGGCACTGCTCCATGCGATAGCATTTCCCATCTCATCGGTAACGGTCACCATCGTATTATTAAATGTCGCACTGATATAAACGATACCTTTGGCTATACTTTTTCTAACAACTTTTTTCTTAACGATTTTTCTTTTTGCCATTTACTATCCTTTAACCCTTGCCTTACTTAGTAGCCGCGCCGACGGTTTTACGTCTGCCTTTTCTGGTTCTTGCGTTAGTTTTTGTCTTTTGTCCGCGAACAGGAAGGCCTTTTCTATGGCGAAGACCTCTATAACTTCCAAGATCCATAAGTGCCTTTATATCCATAGCGACTTGTTTCCTAAGGTCACCCTCGACTATGTGATGCTCCTGGATCTCTTTACGGATAGCCGCAGCCTCGTCTTCGCTCAGCTCAAAAACTCTCTTGTCGTAAGAGATACCCGCAGCGTCAAGAATTTGACGTGACTTGTAAAGACCTATGCCATAGATATATGTCAAACCATACTCTATTCTCTTTTTGTTTGGTAAATCTACACCTGCAATACGTGCCATGCCTTATCCTTGTCTTTGTTTATGTTTTGGATTTTCGCAGATAACACGAATGATACCGCTACGTTTGACAATTTTGCATTTGTCACACATCTTCTTTACAGAAGGACGAACTTTCATCTTAGTCTCCTAAAAATTTATTCCACTTTTTTAGGGGCTGCATCAGGTTTAAAGAAAAATTCTAAACCAACTATTTTCAAAATAAGTGGGAACTTTGAAAACAATTCTTCATACAGCTTGTTGCAAAGGTTGGATTTTATCTAAATCCAGCTTTAAATTTACTTAGTATGTCGCCGATAACGAATCTGGCGATACTGAAATTTTACTTATATCTATAAGTTATGCGACCCTTATCAAGGCTATAAGGTGTAAGCTCTACCTTGACACGGTCTCCGGGCATTATCTTTATATAGTGCATTCTCATCTTGCCTGCAATATGACATAAAATCACATGCTTATTATCAAGTTCGACTTTAAATGTTGCGTTTGGCAATGCCTCGACCACGTTACCGTCAATCTCTATGACGTCATCTTTTGCCATCTATCCTCCTTTCTTAAATTTTAAAATTTCAAGCTATCGATAAAATTTCGGCTTCATTATCTATAATAGCCATACAATGCTCGTAATGGCTCGTTCTTAGGCCGTCTTTTGCAGTGACTTTCCATTTATCCTCACCGACTATCGGGGTGCCGTCAGTGTGGCAGATCATTGGCTCTATGCAAAAAACCATCCCGTTTTTGATCTTCGGACCGGCCTTTGGGTTGTTTCCTTCCAGATAATTTGGAATTTCAGGCTCTTCATGAGGGCGTCTGCCTATGCCGTGTCCGCAGTATCCACGAAGCGGCACGAATCCGCGAGCTATTATAAATTTTTCAAGCTCGTAGCAGACCTCTTTAAAATGCATGCCAGCTCTTATGAAATCCACCGCGAAATAAAGCGCATCCTTGCTGCACGCGATGAGCTCTTCATCTTCTTTTGAAATTTTACCGACTCCAAACGTCCTGGCGCTATCGCCGAAATATCCGTCTAAATTCGAGCCTATATCGACGCTCACGATATCGCCTTCTTTTAAAACGTATTGGTTCGGGATACCGTGTATGACGACTTCGTTCACACTTATGCAAGCTGCGTTTGGAAAGCCGTAAAGCCCTTTAAAAGCGGGTTTGGCACCGGCGGCTCTTATCATATCTTCGCAAATTTTATCTATCTCAAGGAGTGAAATTCCGGGTTTTATTATGGTAGAAACGTGATCTAGCGTTTGAGCGACGATCTTGTTCGCCGCTCGCATTTTTTCGATCTCAGCGGGTCTTTTTAGCGAGATCGCCATTTTATAGACCTACCGCACTTAGAGTTTGGTATTTGTTCATATAAATTTGAGCCTCTATGCGCCTCATTGTATCAAGTGCGACCGAAACGACGATAAGCACCGATGTGCCGCCAAAATAAAATGGCACGCCCATGGTTTTGACCAAAACCCAAGGCAAGGTCGAGATGAGACCTAAATAAATCGCACCGCTTAGAGTAAGCCTACCTGCGACATCGTTTAGATAGCTCGCGGTATTTTCACCGGGTCTGACTCCGGGGATGAACCCGCCTTGTCTCTTTAAATTTTCGCTGATGTCTTTTGTGTTAAAGACGATAGAAGCGTAGAAAAATGCAAAAAAGATGACAAAAAGGAACGTCAAGAAGTTGAACATATATCCTTGTGGATTCAAAAAGTCGTTTATGGCTTGAGCGTATTTGTTCGTGCTTGCTTGCAAAATGGTACTAGGGAACATAAGTATCGCGCTGGCAAAGATAGGCGGGATGACACCGCTTAAATTTACCTTTATCGGGATATAGTTCATTATGCGCTTATTTTGATTTTGCATGACGACTTTGCGTGAATACGAGATAGGGATGCGTCTCTCACCCATCTCCACAAAGATGATAATGCCGATAGTCACCAAAATAATGATGAAAATTCCGATCGCAACCAAGAAATTCATCTCGCTTGTATTTATTAGATTCACCGTTCCACCGATCGCATTTGGAATTCCAGAAACGATACCTGCAAAAATGATAAGGCTTATACCGTTTCCTATACCACGCTGAGTTATCTGCTCGCCTATCCACATAAGTAGCATAGTTCCTGTCAGCATAGATACTGCAGAGATCGCGATGAAAACGTTCATATCTATCATTATAGCTTGCTCGCCGCCACGTCCTGTTATGCTTTGAAGGCCGATAGAAACGCCGATAGACTGGATGAGAGTGATGACTATGGTAGCGTAGCGGATGATTTGCATATATTTTTGCATGCCGTCACGCTCTTTTTTCATCTTTCCTAAATTTGGAAAAGTTGCCGCTAAAAGCTCCATGATGATCGACGAGGTGATGTATGGCATGATACCAAGAGATATGATACTAAGACGCTCGGCGGCCTTACCGCTGAACATATTAAATAATCCTAAAGCGTTGCTATTATTCGAGTTAAAGAATTCTTTAATCACATCGACATTAACGCCAGGAACCGGCACATACGCCAGTATCCTGTACGCGAACAAAAATGCCAACGTGATTAATATCTTGTTGGTCAATGTTTTATTCATTATTTCGATCCGCTAACGCTAACGTTCTCGTCTTTTACTTTTGAAGCGAGCTCTTTTGCGCTTACTCCGATAAGTTTGATTTTTGTTACACTTTTTGAAATTTTATGCACGCTTGCGATCGTCGCGACAGTGATCTCGCTAAGCTCTTTTATAGCGGTGATTTTCTCTACATTGATGACATAAGGTTTTTCGAATTTAGACGTAAAGCCAACTTTCGGAAGGCGTCTTTGAAGCGGTTGTTGTCCACCCTCGAAGCCTCTTTTTTCATTGTAGCCTTTTCTTGCCCTTTGACCTTTGTTGCCTTTGCCAGCAGTTTTACCATTTCCACTACCTTGACCGCGACCAAGCCTCTTTGTAGCATGAGTCGAGCCAGGAGCCGGAGTTAAATTTTGTAATGCCATATTTTTCCTTTCTCTTAGCTTTTTAGCAAACTAAGCGCTTTTATAGTAGCGCGGACAACGTTTGCCGAGTTATTTGAGCCAAGTGATTTCGTAAGGATATCTTTGATACCTGCAAGCTCGATGATAGGACGTGCACCGCCACCAGCGATGACACCGGTACCTTCGCTAGCCGGACGAAGCAGAATTCTACTTGCATTATATTTGACTTCTACGTCGTGAGGTATAGTAGAGCCTTTGAGCTTGACGTGGATAATGTTTTTAAACGCATCATCGATAGCTTTTCTCATCGCGTCAGGTACTTCCTTTGCTTTACCGTAGCCAAAGCCGACTAGTCCGTTTCTGTTGCCTACGACGACCAAAGCCGTAAATCTAAATCTACGACCGCCTTTGACGACCTTCGTAACCCGACCGATATCGACGATTACTTCTTCAAATTCTTCTCTATTATATTTTTCCATCGATTTTCCTTTGGGTTATAGTTTTATGCCGTTTTCTCTTAAAGCATCAGCAAATGCCGCGATGACGCCGTGATACAAGTAGCCGTTCCTATCAAAAACAGCCGTATCTATCTTTTTAGCTTTCAACGCACTTGCAAATTCTTTAGCAAGGATAGCTGCACCCTCTTTGTTTGCCTTTATGCCTAGCTTTCTACCGTCTGCCGCAACGATAGTCGTAGCCGTGACATCGTCGATAGCTTGGACATAAATAGTTCTATTTGATTTGAAAATAGAGACTCTAGGGGTCGTGGCAACACCTGAAATTTTACCTCTGATCCTTCTTTTTCTCTTAATCCTAAGAGCGAGTTTTCTTTTTAATACTTTTGCTGTCATTTACCGCCCCTTATTTCTTAGATGTCTTGCCCGCTTTGCGGATTATGCGCTCTTCGACATATTTAACACCCTTGCCTTTATACGGCTCTGGCGGTCTAAAGCCTCTTACTTGAGCTGCGACTTGACCGACTACTTGCTTATCATCGCCTTTTATAGTTATGATGTTTTTATCTACGCTAGCCTCGACGCCACTTGGAAGCTCATAATTTATAAGATGCGAAAAGCCTAGAGTAAGCTCTAAAATTTTACCTTTTGCGGCCGCTTTGTAGCCGACGCCATTGATCTCAAGCTGGCGAGTGAAGCCGCTTGTAAGACCTGTGACTATATTGTTCGCTAGTGCCCTATATGTTCCCCAGTAGGCCCTGCTTTGGCGGTCATCACCCTTTGGTGAAAATACTATATGACCGTTTTCTACCTTGACATCGACATGCCCTTTTGTGTCGAGCTCTTTTGTATTGTTGCCCTTTTTAAATTTTAGGACGCTATTTGCAACGCTAACATCCACCCCGCTTGGGATAGCGATAGGTTGTTTTCCTATACGTGACATTTTTTTCCTTTTACTTGTCTAGGGTATTGCTACATTTTCGAATCAATACCACAATGCCGTAAAATATTTGCTTTGCTTAGAATTTAGCAAAGCAAAAACCATTTTTACCAAACTGTGCAAAGAACCTCGCCGCCAACACCTACTTTACTCGCTTCTATACCGCTCATAACGCCTTTACTGGTGCTGACTATGACCGTTCCATAGCCATTTTTAAAGCGTTTGATATCATCTTTTCCTTGATATACTCTACGTCCTGGCTTTGAAACTCTTTTTAGTTCGTTTATGATGCTTCTGCCATGATCGTCGTATTTTAAAACTACATTTATGAATTTCTTGTTGTTCTCTTCTACGACATTATAGCTTTCTACGTAGCCCTTTGCTGCAAGGATGGAAAGTGTAGCCTCGACGACTTTAGAGTGAAGTAGTTTAGCTGTTTCAAGCTTTCTCATGCTTGCATTTCTAATACGGGTTAGTCCGTCTGATATTAAATCATTTAACATATCTTTTCCTTACCAGCTTGCTTTTTTAAGACCGGGGATTAGCCCCTCGTTAGCCATTTTTCTTAGGCAAACACGGCAAATTCCAAAATCTTTATAAACAGAGTGCGGACGTCCGCAAATTTGGCATCTTGTATAGCCGCGCACTTTAAATTTAGGAGCACGAGCGGCTTTTGCTATCATTGATTTTTTTGCCATTTTACTTTCCTTTTGCAAACGGCAAACCAAATAGCTCTAGCAATTTGAATGCCTCTTTATCATTTTTAGCTGTCGTAGCGATAGTGATATTCATACCGTGAGTACGTAAAATTTTATCATACTCGACCTCTGGGAACATAAGCTGTTCGCTAAGACCGAAGTTATAGTTGCCTCGTCCGTCAAAGCCATTTTTAGGCAAGCCACGGAAGTCTTTGACCCTTGGAAGAGCGATAGAGATGAGCTTATCTAAAAACGCATACATCTGCTCTTTTCTAAGAGTCACTTTGATGCCCACAGGAAAGCCCTCGCGCACTTTAAAGCCAGCGACTGACTTTTTAGCGTTCGTGATGACGGCTTTTTGCCCTGCGATAAGCGAGATGGTATCAGCCATATTTTGAAGCACCTTTTGATCCTTTGCAGAATCGCCTGCTCCAACGCTGATGACTATCTTTTCTAGCGCAGGAACGAGCATCGGGTTTTTGATATCGAATTCTTTTACAAGAGCTGGTTTTATGCTCTCGTTAAATTTATCTTTTAATCTACCCATGACTCTTATCCCTCGACTTTCGCTACATTTGAAATGTGTATCGGCATCTCTTTGTTTATATGACCGCCATTTGGTGTCTTTTCGCTTGGCTTGATAGCTTTTTTAGCCACTTTGCAGCCCTCAACGATGACCTGACTTTTTTTAGCAAGGACCGATAAAATTTTACCCGTTTTGCCTTTATCGTCACCGGCGATGATCTTTACAAGATCGCCTTTTTTGACTTGAAATTTTACATTCGCCATTATAAAACCTCCGGTGCAAGCGAAACGATCTTCATAAAGTTAGCATATCTAACCTCACGACCCACAGGCCCGAAGATACGAGTTCCGATTGGCTCTCTTTTGTTATCTAGGATGACGGCTGCGTTCTCGTCGAATCTTATGAGCGAACCGTTACCTCTTTGAACCTCTTTTTTAGTTCTGACGACGACGGCTTTTACCACTTGGCCTTTTTTGATCTTGCCGTTTGGAAGAGCTTTTTTGACAGAACAAATGATAACATCGCCCAAAGTAGCGTAACGTCTTTTACTGCCACCAAGAACTTTTATACACATCAACTCTTTTGCGCCGCTATTATCAGCAACTGCAAGTCTTGTAAAACTTTGGATCATTACTCAACTCCCTTTGCAACAATAGCTTTCAAGCGGAAAGATTTGCGAGCCGAAAGCGGTCTGCACTCAACGGCTACGACAGTATCTCCTGCATTTGTCTCATTTTTTTCATCATGAACCAAATACTTTTTAAAACGTTTTACAAATTTATGATATCTTGGGTGCATAACGCGTCTTTCTACTAAAATAGTAGCCGTCTTATCACCCGCTTTTTGTAAAACTACGCCTTGAATTTCTCTTTTTAATGCCATTTCTCACCCCTTACTTTGAAGCGCTGATTGCAGTATTGATTTGAGCGATCTCTTTTTTGAGAGCTCTAATCTCATTAGGGTTGCTTAACTGCATAGTTTTTAACTTTTGTTTTAGTGTAAATAAAAGCACCTTTTTCTCTTTTAACAACGCGTTTAATTCTGCAACGCTTTTTTCTTTGATCTCAGTATATTTCATTTTCACTCTCTCGCGTTACGAATTTTGACTTGAAAGACAGTTTGTGCATAGCTAGAGTAAGAGCTTCGCGTGCAAGCTCCTCGCTGACACCAGCCATTTCAAATAATATACGACCGGGCTTGATATTCATTACCCACTCTTCAACTCCGGCCTTACCTTTACCCATACGAGTTTGTAGAGGCTTTTTGGTAAGCGGCTTATCAGGGAAAACTCTGATCCAAATTTTAGCCTGTCTTTTTACGTGGCGAGTAAGAGCCTGACGAGCTGCCTCGATCTGACGTGAATTTACACGCCCGGCTTCAACGGCTTTTAGTGCGAATTCGCCTGTCGATAAAGATGCACCGCGAGTTGCATAGCCGCGATTGCGACCTTTCATTTGCTTACGAAATTTCGTTCTTTTAGGCATCAACATGATTATTTACCTCTTCTTGGTCTGCGTGTTTTCTTTGGTGCATCGTCCTCGGTTTTTTCAGGTTGGACACCTTTTTGAAGGACTTCACCTTTAAAGATCCACACTTTTATACCTATGTTTCCATAAGTCGTATGTGCTTCCGCAACGCCGTAATCGATCTTCGCTCTTAACGTATGAAGCGGCACGCGGCCTTCTAGATACCACTCTGTCCTGGCCATTTCGGCACCACCTAGACGTCCTGCAACTGAAATTTTGATACCCTTGGCACCTGATTTTTGAGCGCCTTGGATGACCTTTTTCATTGCGCGGCGGAAAGCCACACGTTTTTCAAGCTGCATAGCGACGTTTTCGGCCGCTAGTTGAGCGGAGGCTTGAGCTTTTCTTTCTTCTTTTATATTTACATTGACCTCTTTGCCGATCAGCTTGCTGACGTCATTTTTTAGGTTTTCGACATCTTGGCCTTTTTTGCCGATGATGATACCGGGACGAGCCGCTACGACGGTCACACGAAGCTTTTTGGCCGTTCTTTCGATCAAGATTTGACTGATCCCCGCATAGTAAAGTTTTTTCTTTAAAAATGCGCGAATTTTATAGTCTTCGCCGATATTTTCAGGAAGGCTAGCTTTAGTAGGGAACCAGCGTGACTCCCAGTTACGGTTGATGCCTAGTCTAAGACCTATTGGATTTACTTTTTGTCCCATATTACGCTTCCTTCTTTTGAGCTTTAGATACTTCGACCATTACGTGAGAAGTCGGTTTGCGAATTTTACTCGCAGTTCCTCTTGCTCTTGGCCTAAATCTTTTTAATACAGGACCGGCATCTACACGGCAACTGCTCACCACAACCTCTTCAGGCTCAAACCCGCCGTTTGCAACAGCCGAGCTGATAGCGTTGGCTATAAATTTAGCTCCGCGGTTTGGCATGAACTGCAAACTTGCAAGGGCAAGCTCAGCGTTCATTCCTTGAACCTCTCTTGCTATTAGTCTAGCTTTCGTAGGAGAAAGTCTTACAAATTTTATAATTGCTTTACTCATCGTCTAACCCCTACTTACCGATTTTCTTTTGCACGGAGCCTTTGTGGCCCTTAAATGTGCGTGTCGGAGCAAATTCGCCAAGCTTGTAGCCGATGTGGTTTTCTGTTACATACACAGGAATAAAGCTCTTACCGTTATGAACGTTAAAAGTTAGTCCAATCATTTCAGGCACAATCGTACTGCGTCTTGACCAAGTTTTGATCGGTTTATTGTCATTGCTAGCCTTAGCAGCGACAACTTTTTTCATTACGTGATCATCTACGAAAGGACCTTTTTTGAGTGATCTTGCCATCTCTATTTTCCTTTCCTTCTTGAAATTATAAGCTTATCGCTTGCTTTTTTACGGCGAGTCTTAGCACCTTTTGTCGGTTTGCCCCACGGAGTTACCGGATGGCGACCTGAATTTTTCTTACCTTCACCACCGCCGTGTGGGTGATCTACCGGGTTCATCGCCGAGCCGCGAGTTTGTGGGCGGATGCCTCTATAGCGGTTACGCCCTGCTTTACCGATCGTGATGTTAGCCCAGTCTTCGTTGCCGACGACACCGATACTTGCCATACACTCGGCTAGAATTTGCCTCATCTCGCCGCTTGGCATCCTGACGATGACATATTTTTCCTCTTTGCCCATGAGCTGTGCGTATCCACCGGCCGAGCGAGCTATCTGAGCACCTTTACCCGGTTTTAGCTCGATGTTATGAACGATCGTTCCGACAGGGATGAATTTAAGCTTCATGGCATTGCCCGGTTTTATATCGAGCGCGCCCTCGTCGATAGAAGCTATGACATCACCTACGTTTAGGCCGTTTGGTCTAATGATATAGCGTTTTTCACCGTCTTTATATGAGATCAAGGCTATACGGCAGTTTCTATTTGGATCGTATTCGATCGCTTCTACTCTGCCCTCGATACCAAATTTCTTACGCTTAAAGTCGATGATACGATAAAGCTTCTTCGCACCTGCTTCTTTATGCCTTGAAGTTATGCGTCCGTTGTTGTTTCTGCCGCCACTTGCCGGAATTTTTACAAGCAAGCTTCTGACACTTGGCTTAGCGGTGATGTCTTCACTACTTAGCCCCGTCATATATCTACGGCTTGGAGTATATGGTTTATATGATTTTATCGCCATTTTATGCCTCCGTATTTTCTAGGCTGACGCCCTCTGGTAGCTTGACATAAAATTTCTTTATCTCATCGCGCTGACCTACTTTTCCTCTGAAACGCTTGACTTTGCCTGTGATCCTGAGAGAATTTATGCGAAGCGGCGTTACACCAAAATACTCTTTCAAAACTTCTTTTAGCCCGTTTTTCGTGACTTTTGGTGAAGTTTGTATGACTACGACACCTTGTTCTTGAAGGCCAAGAGTTTTTTCTGTATAAATAATCGTTTTGATATCAGTTATATCTGCCATTTTAGCCCTCTTTTGTTATGGTTTGTAGTGCTGCTTTTTCGACGATCACTGAGCTAAAGACTGAAACAAGGTAAGCATTGACTTCGCTTGCATCAACTACGTAGCAGTTTGCCATATTTCTAAAAGCAAGAAGCGTTTTATCATCAAGTAAATCTTTAACGATAAGCGCATCTCTTAAATTTAGCGCTTCGATGATCTTGGCCGCATCTTTGGTCTTACCTGACTCTACCGCCAAACTATCTACCGCAAAAAGCTTTCTGGCCTCGGCTTTTTGGGCTAAAGCGCACTCAAGAGCAAGTCTTTTTTGTTTTTTATTCACTTTTTGGAAGTAGTTTTTCTCGTTTGTCGGGCCAAATGCTACCGCACCGCCAACCCATACGTTAGTTCTAGTAGAGCCCGCACGCGCTCCGCCACGTCCCTTTTGTCTCCAAGGCTTCTTACCGCCGCCGCTTACATAAGCACGACTTTTAGTGTGAGCCGTATTTGCTCTCATGCCTGCTAGGTAAGATTTGACATAAAGATAAAGGTTGTGCGGATTTACCTCCGCGTAGCTCGCAGGAAGCTCAAGCTCACCAGAATTTTCAAATTTATCGTTCAATACTAAAATTTTACTCATTTTACGATCCTTATTCTGCCCATTGCGCCATTGTGTCCCGGAACACAACCCTTGACAACGACGATGCCGTTTTCAGCGTCGAAGCTGACTAGCTCGTTTTTAACGGTAACTTTTTCATTACCCATGTGTCCGGCCATCTTCATACCAGGCTGAACGCGACCCGGCCATTCGCAGTTACCTATAGAGCCGTGGCGTCTGTGAAAACGTGAGCCGTGGCTTTTTGGTCCGCCGCTAAATCCGTGCCTTTTTACGACACCTTGATAACCTCTACCCTTTGAGTTGAAGCTAACTTTTAAAATTTTAGCCTCGCTAAGCGGTGTGAAATCAAGATTTCCGACTTCGCTATTTGCCACTTCAAGAGTTGCAAATTTATTGAATTCGGCAGTTAGATTGTATTTTTTTTGCTGACCTGCAATAGTTTTGTTATTTGCTTTCGTATGAGCGTAAGCCACGATAGCGCGTTTGTTTTCGTCTATCTCACAAACTTTAGCCTCTACGAGCTTTAGCAACGTAACCGGGGTGCTTTGTGTAGAAATCGTTCTACTCATGCCTATTTTTTCTACGATATATTCCATACTCTATCCTTTGCTCGCTTATTTCATCGCACGAACTTCGACATTCACTTCTGGAGCAAGGTCGAGTTTGGTCAGACTATCTACGGTCTCCGGAGTAGCCGCCACGATGTCAAGCATACGAGCGTGTATCCTCATCTCAAACTGCTCGCGTGAGTCTTTGTTGATGTGTGGAGATTTCAAGACGGTGTAGCGTTTGATTTTTGTAGGCATTGGCACTGGACCACGAACGTCAGCACCAGTTCTTTTGACAGCTTCTACGATTGCTGCAACTGTGCGGTCTAGAACTCTATGGTCATAAGCTTTGAGCTTTAACCTGATTCTTTCCATTGTTTTTCCTTTAAAAAGAACTTGTCGCAAACTCGCGACCTCTTCACATAAACAAGCCTCGCATAGGATCAAGCGATCATACGAGCAGACATACGTCTTGCGTAAAGAGGTTGTGATTTTACAAAAAAGGCATTATATTGTCAAGGAATTTAGCGATTTTGAGATTAAATTTAGCGATTTTATTTCCTTTTAAAAAGGAAATGTTAGAATAGCGCAAAGGAGAAATTTTGCAAAATTTAGATTTTTTTTATGAGACACCTTTAAAAACTATAAAATTCATAAACCGAAAGCAGTTCATCTCAAACCAAAAAACGCTCATAATAGGCTCTCCTCAAAGCGGCAAAACAAGCCTGATGTGTGAATATCTGGCGCAATACAAAGCCGAAGAGAGGCTATATATAAATTTAAAAGATCTGCGGGCGGATCCTTTAAATTTACTTACCGATTTGAGCGAATTTTTAGCCGCGCATCCTAGCCTAAAAGCACTTGGTGTGGACAATCTAAGTAGCCAAGACGAAGCTGAAATTTTAAAAAAGATAGATACTAGCGCACTTGAGACGATCATCATCGCGACCGATCAAAGGTCATTTAGATTTGAAAATTTCAGCGTTCTCGAGCTTGGCTACCTTGACTACGAGGAGTTTATCCTATTTTTTAAGAAAAATTTGGACGCGAATTTTTTATTCAGCCATTTTTTAGCTCACGGAGGGGCGATAAAATGTGCGTTTTTAGACGCTAGCGAGGTTAGCGAGAGTCTACAAAACGACCTAAAAAAGGAGCTAACCCCCGTAAATTTAAACATCATAAAAGAGTGTGCATCAAAATGTCACGACACCGTCAGCGCCTTTGAAATTTATAAAATTTTAAAGCAAAGTGTCAAAATTTCAAAAGATAGCGTTTATGCCGGGCTTAATGAACTGGAAAACAGCGGTTTTATCATTACTTTGCCAAAATTTAACGAGCCAAACGCGACGAAAAAATTATATTTTAGAAATTTCGCTCTACGAAACGCTTTGAGCGCGAAAAAGGACTTCACCGCGACTTTTGCCAATGTAATCCTTTGCGAGCTACTTAAATTTAAGGATGAAATTTTTTATACCAAAGAGCTTGATTTTTTCCTTATAAAAAGGAAACTTGCGGTGCTTTGCATACCTTTTAGCGCAAGCGAGATCATATTTTTAAAATTTAAAAAACTTCATCCGCTACTTAAAAATTTAAACGTCTCACGACTGCAAGTCATCAGCGTGGCAAACTCGGGCGAGCTAAGCATCGAGGGCATAAAATGCGAAATTTTACCATTTTCTAGATGGGCTTTAGGGATTTAAATTTAATTTTTGCGTTATAATTTCAAAAATTTAAAGGATGAAAATGCGAGCGATTTTTATGATTTTATTTTTAGCATTCGGGCTTTTTGGATATGAGATAGACCACGAAAACTGGGGCAAATTTTATAAATTTGACGGTGTTGCGGACGGAGCGAAATTTGAGATTTATCTAAGCTATTTTGAAAACGAATTTGAAAATTTTAAGCCCAGTGAAAATTTTCAAATCCTACCAAAGATCAGCGGACATGCCTTTTTTAACGGGGCTAAATTTGACTTTGATAAAGGAAAAATGGAGCAAAACGGCACGAAAATCTCAGCCCTCTCCGTGCAGTCTGAGTGGCTAAATTTAGACGTCAAAGCCCAGGGCGAGGAGCTAGCAGGCAAGATCATCATCAAAAACAAAGCCTACAAAGCTACGCTAAAACAGGCCGCAAACTACGAGATTTTGGCTCTTGGAGTGCAGCTCGTGCAAAACGGCAAAAGATTTGACGCCATAGTGAGTGACTTTTTCTCGCCGAAATTTAGCAAAAAATATAAAAATGAGCTTAAATCCGAGCTTGACGCGCTCAAACAAACGTGGCTTGCAAAGGACGCAGACTCCGCCAGCGTGAGTCAAAATTTAGAGCTTTTTTATCAAAATGACAAGATCAAAAATCTATGCCTAACGAAAAATAAAACCTTGAAAATTTGCGATCTCATCTCACAAAAAACGCAAAAAAAGATAAAGCTAAATCAAATTTTTAAAGACCCAAACGACGAAAATTTGAAGCAAATTTTTGCTAAATTTGACGTAAAAACGGACATAATTTTCACCCTTTCGCCGATTGGTCTCACATTTTACGACGAGGGCGAAAAGAGCGTGCCGCTTGACGCAATTAAGCCGTTTTTGAGCGAAAATTTCGGGCTTTTCTAGCCGCCGATAAGCCGTAAAATATTGCCTCCAAGCACCATTTCACGCACCTGCTCGTTACCGCTTACAAAGCTCGCGGCGTCCTTGCAAAGTAGTGGCTCGGAGTATGGCGCATCGGAGCTAAAAATGCACTTTTCGGGCAGCTGCGAGATCGCCATTTTAAGCGCGAGCGTCGAAAAGGCGGCAGATAGATCGATGTAGGCGTTTTTGGTGACGCTGGCAAAGTCAATCATATCCATCCAATGATACCCGCCCATATGTCCGAAAATAATGGGGATATTGGGGTATTTTTTAGTCAAATTCATCAAAATTTCAAGTCCGTTTTTGCCAAGCGGGAAGAACGTATGCACCCAGACGCAAAGCCCGCTAAAATCGCAAAGTGCCTGGAAAATCGGCTCAAGCTCGCAAATTTGCTCGTCGCTTAAAGTAAATTCTCCCACGCCTTTAAAACCGCTTTGAGCGAGCTTTTCTATCCAAATCCCGTTTTCACCTTGCGTCAAGCCAGTCGGTACGCTACCAAATGCGTAAAATTTATCAGGGTGACCCTTCACAAGCGCGGCTAATTCGAGGTTATTTCGCTCGTATCTAGCCATATTTGCCTCCTTTGAAACGCTGCCGGAGAGGATCTTAAACAAAACTTTCATCTCCTCTTTTAACTCGCTAAAATTTCGCGCTCGCTCGGGATGAGGCGTCGTGCCAAACAATATCGCCCTATCGATGCCAGCGGTTTGGAGCTTTTGTAGCTGCAAGGAAACGGGCGTCATAACGTGCTCGTGAGCGTCTATTATCATAAATTTCTCCTTTTAAATTTGATATAATGCAATCCTAGCGTATTTTTAAAAGCCCTTCAATACGTTAAATTTTAATATTTTGTATCCTTTTTGATACCAAAGAGAGAAAATGGCAAAAGCCCAAAAATCTAGCGATACCTGCCCTATGAGCCTCGGCATAAACGTGCTTAGCGGCAAATGGAAGCTGCAAATTTTATCACTCATCCACGCTAAAAAAGTCGTGCGATTTAACGAGTTAAAGCGAAATTTAGGGCGCATCACCACAAAAACTCTTACCGATCAGCTAAGAGAGCTCGAGGCGCAGGGCGTCGTGCAAAGAGCGGTGTATGCGCAAGTGCCGCCAAAGGTCGAATACTCGCTAAGCCCCATCGGAGCGCAACTGGAAAAGGTGTTAAAAGAGCTCTGCGAGTGGGGTAAGGAGTATCAAAAGACGCTTGAGGGCGGGTAAATTCAGCTCTTTTTAAAACATCGGCTAAAATATTTTGTGATAAATTTTGAGCCAAAATTTCAAGTTTGAAGCGTGTCGGCGGCGTTTGATGGCTCGCGCACTGTGCAAAAACGAGAGATATGCAGCCAAACTAGCGCTCCACCCACTTTTTTGGCTATGTGGTGTAACGAAAAAATCAACTCACGCCTAAACCCAGAAAAAAGCTAAATTTAGCCCTTGTTAACACGATTTTAAGCCCTAAATTTGCAAAAAATGCTACCATAATAAAATTTTAGATCAAGGAAAAACGATGAAAAAACTAGGTCTCATCGGCGGCACAGGACCCGCATCCACACTGCTTTATTACGAGGGTATCGCGTATGGCGTGCAGCGAAAAACAGGCAAAAATTTCTTTCCAAATTTCACGGTCGAGAGCCTGAATGTGTTTGAAGTGCTAAAAATGTGTAGCGAGCGTAAATTTGACGAGCTTGTTAAATATCTTTTAAACGGCATCGGTAGCCTTCACGCTGCAGGAGCGCAGTTTGGGGCTATCAGCGCGAACACTCCGCACATCGTTTTTGACGAGCTCGCCGCGCGCTCACCTATCCCGCTCATCAGTATCGTGGAGGCGACGCTAAAACAATCCCAGCGCGAAAAACTATCTAAAATAGGACTTCTGGGTACTTACACGACGATGAAAGAGAGCTTTTTTAAAATGCCATTTTTGAAAAACGGTATCGAAATTTTCACCCCAAATGAGGATGAGATGAAATTTATCGGCGAAAAGATCGCGACCGAACTCGAACTTAATATAGTAAATAAACAAACTCAAAACAAATTTTTAACCATAGTCGAAAATATGCGCGAAATTTATGGCATCGAGTCCGTCGTGCTTGGCTGCACCGAGCTTCCGCTCATCTTTAACGGCGTAAATTTGGGTGTCGGGACGCTCGATACCGCACAGATACACATCGACGCCTTGGTAGATGAGATATTAAGCTAAATGCAAGTTTGCGGTATCGATGAGGCGGGACGCGGCGCGCTGGCTGGTCCTATGGCGGTGGCGGCATGCGTGCTAAATGCCGGAATTTCAGGGCTAAACGACTCTAAAAAGCTCACTCCAAAACGTCGCAAGGAGCTATTTCACCTCATCACGCAAAACTCACGCTATCTCATCGTTTATTTTTCAAACGAGCAGATCGACGAGCTGGGGCTTAGTGAGTGCCTGAGACGGGCGCTAAATTTATTCAAGCTGCATTTTTCGGGCTGCGAGCTACTATATGACGGCAACCAAAACTACGGTACGGGCGTGCAAACGATGGTAAAAGCCGACGCAAAAGTCGAAGAAGTCGGGGCTGCGAGCATCCTGGCAAAGGTCAGCCGCGACGAGCTCATGTGCGCGTGGGATAAAATTTACCCGAATTTTGGCTACAAATCGCACAAAGGCTACGGCACGAAAGCACATTTAGAGGCGATCGCGAAATATGGACAAAATGAAATTTCGCGAAAAAGCTTCGTGATCAAAAATTTTCAACCAAGTTTGGAGCTATTTTAAATATATAGTGAATGAAATTTAGTATGAAAAGCTACGGTTTGTATCGTTTAGAAGCATTTTTGCTATATTTTGTAAATATTGCGTAAATTAAACATACTTTTTAATCAAACTCTAAACAAAATTTTAATAACATCTGCTAAATAAAACGAAAGGCTCTGTTATAAAGAAGTATTGATTTTTGACTTTCAAAACAAAGTCAAACCTTGATAGTAAGCTTATCGCCGCTATTCTGCCCCAGTTACGAGTGCAACGAAGTAAAATCAATGAAGACATAAAGCCAAACGCGATTTTTAGAAGCGAAGCGAGCGTCAATGATTTGTTATAACAAAGCCAAATAAAAAGGTTGATTTTGCCAAGCAAAAAAGAGAAACGAACGACCTCATCGATGGGGAAATTCGTATTTTTATCGGTAACGATCCTCTCTTTGATAGCCGTTACTATGCTTGAAATTTTGGGTGTAGGATACGATTATTCAAGCTATCAAAACGAGCTTCAGGATATCAAAAAAAACCTCATAATCAAAGAACAAGAGAACTTAAGAGGCGAAATTTACAGCGTCGCCTATCAGATCAAGCAAAACTACCTATCCCAGTATAAAAATTTCACCGACGGCATAAGACAAAAAGCACTTGATGGAACGAAGCTAGCACGCGACATGCAAGGGGGTCAAAACAGGGAGCAGACCCTAAAAAAGCTAAAAACAGAATTTGAAAATTTAGGCGATGAGAACTATCTGGTCTACGACTACAAATCGCGAAATTTGCTCTTTGGCAAAGATAGCGGCGCTCACGTCCTAGCCCTAGCGAACAACGCTTTAGACAAGCAAGCCGCGATCATGCAAAGCAGCGTGGGCAGCCAAAATATCCTTAGCTTTGCCACGGCTTACGAGCCGCTAAACATCGCCGTCATATACTCAAAAGACATCGATAAATTTAACGCTAAATTCATAGACGAGACTAAAATTTTCATAAAAAATCTCGCGCTGGATCAAAACAAATATCTATTTTTACTCGATAAAAACTCCGACAAGATCCTACTTTCAAATTCCGCCGAGCTCGAGAACAACCGATACGCGATATTCAATCAAAAACGAAACGAAATTTTAAATCAGCTAACCAGCCTCGCGAGATTTGATACCAAAGAGGGCTTTTTGACATACGAGTGGAGCAAAAACGACGGGACCAGGGCCGAGAAACTAAGCTTCGTAAAAGACATAGGCGTGCTGGGGCTCGTGCTTGGCACGGGGACTTTCCTGGACGAGACCGACAAGCTCGCGACCGCGCAAAGACAAGAGCTGTTTAATGACTTTGTCTATAAGATCGTCATTTATCTGTTTTATTTTTGTATCGTCGTTTTGCTGATACTAATGAGTGCAAAATATATAAAAAATATGTTCGATCGATCGATAGCCAAATTTAGTGAATATTTTGGCGAGCGCGAAAATACGGGCGGATATATCGCAAGCGACGAGATAGAATTTACAGAGCTTCAGACGATCGCGCAAAACATAAACGAGATCATCCGTGAAAAAGAGCGGCTAAATTTCGAGAAAAAGCAAAGTACCATGCTCCTAGCTCAATACAAAAACTCGATTGATAGCTCCGCTGTTGTGCTAAGGTTTGACACCAGAGATATGATAACCTTTGTAAACGGCGCATTTTGCGAGCTGCTAGGCGTCAGCAAAAAGCAACTGATCGGCAAGCCAAATGAAATTTTGCTGAACAAAGGGCTAAACTACGAAATTTTAAAGCAAATTTCGCAAAAAATCTGGGCTAAGCACGAGTGGCAAGGCATCATAAAAACCTACAAAAAAGAGGGTAGCGTATGTTCGCTGAAAACGAGCATCACACCGATACTAAGCGACGATGATGAAATTTTGGAGTTCGTCTGCATCTGCCAGGACATCACGCTACTAATAGCACAGCAAGAAAAGCTGCAAAATCACCTGCAAGATCCGCTCACCAAGCTGCCAAACCGCCAAGCCCTGATAGATAAGCTAAGCGAGGGCGAGGGCGGTGTATTCGTCGCAAATTTTGATATCTTGAAATTTAAACAGATCAACGAATACTACGGCTTTGAGACGGGCGATCTCATCCTCATAAAGCTAAGCAACGCCGTGCGAAGGCTGATGGAAAATAAAAATTTAGAGCTTTATAGGCTGACAAACGATAACTTCGCACTCCTGGGACGAGAGTCGGATTTTAATAAAGAGAGTTTTTTTAAATTTTGCGAGCAGGTCATCGAATACTTCAAGAACGAGGCTTTAGGCATCAAAAATAATAAATTTTACATCGACCTGGCGTTTGGCATATCCTCCGACATGCACCTCATCACCGCTGAAATGGCAAAAGACTATGCCAAAGAGACCAAAACGCCGATCGTAGTTTTCGAGGAGAAAAAAGACAAACTCATAAGCAACGTGAATTTGACTCAAAATTTAAAAAGAGCCATAGAAGAAGATCGTATCGTGCTTTATAAACAAGCCATCGTCGATAATACGAGCAACCAGGTCATAAAATACGAGTGCCTCATACGCATGATAGACGAGGACAGGAACGTGATCTTGCCGATAGATTTTTTAGGCATCGCCAAAAATTCCAACCTATATCAAAAGCTGACTGACATCGTGATAGAAAAGTCCTTCAAGCATTTTTCACAAAACAGCGACGAATTTAGTATAAATTTAGCCATCGAGGACATCCTGTCACCTAAATTTTTGGAATTTTTCAAAGCAAAGCTGCAAAAATACGAAAATATCGGGCGACGTCTCACTATTGAGGTAGTCGAAGACGAGGGCATCGAAAATTTCGACAAGGTCAATCACTTCATAAACGAAGTGCGTAAATTTGGCTGCAAGATCGCGATAGACGACTTTGGAACGGGGTATTCGAATTTTGAATACCTAATGAAGATCAAAGCCGACTACATCAAGATAGATGGCTCCATGATACAAAATATCGATGAAAACGAGGAATCACGCAAAGTGGTCGAGCTGATGGTGGAATTTACAAAGAGGTTTGGTATAAAAACGATCGCCGAATTCGTGCACTCAAACACCGTTTTAAACGCGGTGAACGCTATTGGCATAGACGCGTCTCAGGGGTTTTATTTCGACAAGCCAAAGCCGCTTGAAGCTTAATATGCTATAATCGCCGCCATGAAAACTTTAATATTTCCATTTTTAGCGTTTATTTTCACCGTAGTTGCCTATTTTTGGCCCGATATGTTTGTAGGCTTAAAGCCCGCCATCACGCCGCTTTTGATGCTCATCATGCTCAGCATGGGCATCACGCTTAGCCTCGAGGACTTTCGTCAAGTCGCGAGGCAGAAATTCGCGCTAGTTTTAGGCGTCGTGTTGCAGTTTCTAATTATGCCGGCAGCTGCATTTTTGATCTGTTTGGCCTTAGGACTGGAGGGCGACTTGCTAATAGGCATGATGCTGGTAGGCACTAGCGCGGGTGGCACGGCGTCAAACGTGATGAGCTACCTAGCTAAGGGCGATCTGGCGCTATCTGTTAGCATGACGCTCACTTCGACGCTACTTTCAGTGGTACTGATGCCGTTTCTCACGTGGCTATACATCGGACAAAAGATCGATGTGCCTGTAACAAATATGCTCATAGATCTCGTGCAGATCACGCTTTTACCGCTCATACTCGGTGTGATCTTAAATAAATTTTTAGGCAAAGGCGTCAAGCGTATAGAGCCGTTTTTACCGGCCGTTTCGATCGCTGTCATCGTGCTCATCATCGCTATCGTAGTCGCGCTGAATAATAAACGTTTACACGAAGTCGGTTTTATCGTCGTGATCGCCGTGATACTTCATAATGGCGCGGGATTATTTTTTGGCTACGTTGGGGCTAAAATTTTTGGCTTTAGCGAGAAGATCGCCAGAACGATCGCTATCGAGGTCGGCATGCAAAATTCCGGCCTAAGCGTAGCTCTAGCGCTCAAATATTTCTCAGGACTCAGCGCCCTACCCGGAGCGATATTTAGCATCTGGCACAATATCTCGGGCTCGCTTCTAGCCGGATACTGGGGCAGCAAGACAAAAAATAAGTAGGCTCTGTTATAATAAATCTTAACACCTACTTCGCTTCTGCTTTGCAGTTGCGAACGAAGTGAAGCAAAAACCTTGCTCACTCCAGGAGCGACCTGGCACGGACGCGAACAGCGTTTGTGCGGGAGCGAGTAGCCGAACATATAGCACGATTTTTTGCTTCGCCATGCTCGCAACTGCAAGCAGGCCGCGGTCAGCTCTGCTTCCCTGTCCTCGTAGCGAAGTCTCGTTACGAGTGCATAGCATGAAGTAAAAATCGGCGGCGATAGCGTCGCTTCACAAGGTTTGACTTCGCTTTGTAAGTAAAATACCGCGTAAAGGTAGTAAATTTACGCTTTACACGATAAGTAGATTGCTACCTAAATTTAGGTAGCAATTATCTATTTTTTGGCCTTTATCAAAGCCTGTTTTAGATCATCTATCAGATCGTCCGCATTTTCGATACCGATAGCCAGACGAAGCAAATTTTGTGAGATACCGATCTTTTCTTGAAGCTCTTTTGGATATGACTCGTGCGTCATCGAGGCAGGATGGCAGATGAGGCTCTCGACTCCTCCGAGACTGACGGCCAGGTCAAACAGATGCAGACTTTTTGCAAATTTCTCATAGTCGTAGCCCTCGGCTAGCTCAAGCGAGATGACCGCACCGATGTCGCTAGCCTGCGCTTCTTGCGCTCTTTTTTCAAATTCCGAATGCGACCCGGCGTAATAAACTGCCCTGACCGCCGGATTTGATTTTAGAAATTCTACTATCTTGTGCGTATTTTGCGTCTGCCTGTCAAATCGCACGCTAAGCGTCTTCAGTCCGCGGATAAGATAATAAGCGTCCGTAGGCGAAAGCGTCGCTCCCAAGGTATTTTTCATAAACGCTATCCTATCGGCCAAAGCATCGTCGTTTGTACTAACGATGCCTGCGATGACGTCGGCATGCCCGCCGATGTATTTGGTCGCGCTGTAAACCACGATATCTACGCCAAGAGGTAGCAGCCTTTGATAATATGGCGTCAAAAATGTGTTATCCACGACGACTAGCGCGCCCTTTTTGTGGGCCAAATTCACGATGCGTTTGATATCCGTCACGCGAAGTAGCGGGTTTGACGGCGTCTCGATGAATACCATCTTCACGTCGTCCGTGATGTCGTTCTCTTCTATTAAATTCAGATCGTCCACGAGCTCGTAGGAGATTCCTTGATTTTTAAAAATTCCGCTTGCGTAGCGATAGGTGCCGCCATAGACGTTGTTGTTTAAAAGCACCTTGTCGCCGCTTTTTAATAGGTTAAATACCGCTGTCGTAGCGGCCATCCCCGAAGCTAGCGCGAAGCTGTATTTAGAGCCTTCAAATTTTGCAAAAAGCTCCTCGAACGCCTTTTTTGTAGGATTTGCGCTACGAGAGTAGGCAAACTCGCCAAACTCGCCCAGCCCCTCCTGCGCGAAGGTGCTTGAGAGCACGATAGGCGGCACGACGGCGTTATACGGATTGTCTTTGGCTTCTATGCCTTTTACGATCAAAGTGTCGATTTTCATGTTTTTCCTTTCTAAATTTGTAAATTTTAGACGAAATTCAAATATCCATCGCCGAGATAAAATTTACGATACGTTCGTTTTGGCTCGTGAAAAACTGCTCCGGCGTACCGTCAAAGGCGATCTTGCCCTTGTCTAAAAATAAAATTCTATCCGCGACTTTACGAGCGAAATTCATATTGTGCGTAACGATGATGAGCGATTTTTTCTCACGCGAGAGGCTGATGATGACCTTTAAAACCTCCGCTTCAAGCTCAGGATCAAGCGCGCTCGTGGGCTCATCGAGCAGCAAGAAATATGGATCCATCGCAAGCGCACGAGCGATCGCCACGCGCTGAGACTGCCCGCTAGAAAGGCGGTTTGGATAAGCGTCTTTTTTATCGCCCAGCCCCACTTTGCCAAGCAGTTCCTCCGCCTTTTTTATCGTGGCTTGTTTTGAGACGCCCAGCACGTGCACGGGACCTTCGATGACGTTTTCTAGCACATTTAGGTGCGGGAAGAGATTAAAGCCCTGAAAGACCATGCCCGTGTGCCTGCGAAACGGCAACAGCTCGTTTTGGCTAAATTTAGCTCCAAAATTTATCCTCTCTCGCCCAAGCTCCAGCTCTCCGCTTTGCGGAATTTCCAGCAGATTTATGCAGCGCAGCAGGGTTGATTTGCCAGAGCCTGATGAGCCCACGATGACCGTCGTTTGCCCGTCAAAGATCTCGACGCTGATGTCATCAAGGACGAGATGGTCGCCAAAAGATTTGTTTAAATTCGTAAATTTAACGGACATCAGACATACCTTGAAGTGTATTTTTCGAGTTTGGCTTGTAGGAACGTAAGCAGCGTGCAAACGACCAGGTAGATGAGCGCGGCGAGCACGTAGAGCACGAGTGGCTCGAAGGTGCGCGCGGCGATACGCTGAGCGACCATAAACATATCGACCATTGTGATAGACGCGGCGAGCGAGGTGTCTTTGACGAGCCCGATGAAGGTATTTGATAGCGGCGGTAGCGAGATCCTGACTGCTTGCGGGGCGATGATGCGGCGTAAAATTTGCGCGTGGCTCATGCCAAGCGAGGTCGCCGCCTCCCACTGTCCCTTTGGCACGGATAGGATCGAGGCTCGCACCGACTCCGAGGCGTATGCGCCCACGTTTAGGCTAAATGCGATGATCGCCGCGCTCCAAGTATCTAGCGTCACGCCCACAGCCGGCAAGCCGAAAAATATGATGAAAAGCTGCACGAGCATTGGCGTGCCGCGAAATATCCAAACGTAAGCGCCAAAGATGAATTTTAAAATTTTAAAATTCGACAGGCGCGCTATGGCGGTGATGATCGCGATCACCAGCCCGCAGGCAAAGGAAATGAGCGTGAGCGGGATCGTGACCTTTACCAGCGCGTCTAACATCGGCAACGTCGAGGTCGAGACGAGCTCGATTATGCGGTTTATTCTATCTGCGTCCAAAATTTACCCCGACTACTCTGTCACGTCTTTGCCAAAATATTTTACAGAAATTTCTTTTAGCTTGCCCTCGGCGCGAAGCTCGTCAAGGGCTTTGTTTATCTGCTCCAAAAGCTTTGTGTTGCCCTTTTGCACGGCGGCTGCGGTGTAGTCCTTCTCCTCGCTTGTGGCGGCTATTTTCACTGGTGCGTCGGGGCGGGCTTTGATAAAGTCGTAAAATACGATGTTGTCTCTAATGACGCAATCAACTCTGCCCGCAAAAAGCAGCTCCATGCTCTTTGCAAAGCTATCGACTACGACGTGCTCGGCGCCGTATTTTTTGGCTACTTGCGCCCAGTTGCTAGTCGCGGAGTCGGCGTCCTTTTTGCCTTTTAGATCGGCAAAGCTTTTGATGCTATCGTTGTCCTTGCGAACGATGATCGCGCCATAGACGACGGTATAGGGCTTTGAGAAGTCGTATTTTTTCTTGCGCTCTTCTGTCGGGCTCATTTGGTTAAACACTGCGTCCGCCTTGCCCGCGTCAAATCCAGCCAGCATGCTATCCCACGGCGCGGCGAAAAACTCTATCTTTAAATTTAGCTTCCCAGCGACCGCGCGAGCGATATCCACGTCAAAGCCTGTGAGCTCGTTTTTCTCGTCATAAAACGAAAACGGCGCGTATGTGCCCTCGGTCGCGACGGTGAGAACGCCATCTTTTATCGTTTTGGCCTGTAAATTTAGCCCCAAAGCCAAAATGGCGGCAAATTTAAGCAAATTTGCAAATTTCATGATTTGTCCTTTAAGAAAGATATGATTTTACTTGTATCTTTATGTTGATGTATATGCCAACGGCAATCTAAAGCGAAAATATATCACAAAAAATATAAATTTTGCAAAATTTAGCAAGCCGGGCGGGCGTCAAATTTAACCAAATCTAACGCCCGTATCATCACTCTGAGACATCCTTGTCAAAATATTTCATCGAAATTTCCTTTAGCTTGCCCTCGGCTTTTAGCTCTTGTAAGGCTTTATTTACGGCCTTTACGAGTGTGTCGCTTCCTTTATGAAAAAGAGCGGCGGAATATATCGGCTCACTCGCTGTGGCGGCTATTTTTATAGGGGCGTCCGGTTTTTGCTTTACAAAGTCAAAAAATGTTATCGTGTCGTTTATCGTGGCGTCCGCTCGTCTTGCGATGATGAGCTCCACGCCCTTGCTAAAGCCATCTACTGTAACGACGTTTGCACCGTATTTCTCGGCTACTTGTGCCCAGTTGCTAGTGGCCGAGTGAGCGGAATTTTTACCTTTTAGATCCTCAAATTTTTTTATGCTATCGTTATCCTTGCGAACTACGAGCGCGCCGTAAGCCGTAGTGTAAGGCTCGCTGTAATCGTATTTTACCTTACGCTCAGGCGTGATGCTCACTTGATTAAACACTACATCGGCCTTGCCTGCGTTAAATGCCGCTAGCATCGCGTCCCACGGCGCTTCGATAAATTTTACTTTCACGCCAAGCTTGGCTGCGACCGCTTTTGCGACCTCGACGTCGTAGCCGACAAGCTCGTTTTTCTCATCATGAAACGAATAAGGCGAATACGTCCCCTCGGTCGCGATTCTGATGACGCCGTCTTTTTTGATCTGCTCGAGCGAACTTTCGCCAAATGCGCCCACGCATACGGCGAGACTTGCCAAAGTCAGGAATTTTGCAAATTTTTGTAAAAATATATCTTCTCCTTTTTTACTTTATTTTTACAATAAGCGTGGATTATATCATAAAAATTTTAAAAATTTTACAGGAGCGTTGTAGTAAGTATTGCACTAAAACTGCTATACTTTCGAAAAAATAAAAAGGAATATCGATGCAAGAGATAAACGAGCAAAATTTTAGCGGCGAAAGGGCGATGTTTTGGTGCAAGGACACGAGATTTTCGTATTGCGTCTTTAATGAGGGTGAGTCCCCGCTAAAGCACAGTCAAAATTTAGAGCTAAATTTCACGCTTTTTAAGTGGAAATATCCGCTTTGGTATAGCAAAAACGCCAGGCTGGAAAGCTGTACTTTCTACGAGATGGCAAGGGCCGGCGTCTGGTATAGCTCGGACATTTTTTTCAACCAATGCACCATCGAAGCGCCCAAAAATTTCAGACGCTCAAAAAACATCACTCTACAAAACGTGACGCTGCCAAACGCCGCCGAGACACTTTGGAGCTGTGAAAACGTGACGCTTAAAAACGTGAGCGCCAGGGGCGATTATTTTGCGATGAACAGCACGAACGTCAGCATTGAAAATTTAAATTTAGCAGGCAACTACAGCTTTGATGGCGTCAAAAATTTAGAGATCAAAAACTCTAAGATCATCTCAAAAGACGCCTTTTGGAACAGTCAAAACGTGACCGTGACGGGTAGCTTCATCTCGGGCGAATACCTTGGCTGGAACTCGAAAAACATCACATTCATCGACTGTGTCATCCAAAGCGAGCAAGGCATGTGCTACATCGACAATGTCGTGCTAAAAAACTGCAAGACGGTAAACACGAACCTGGCGTTTGAGTATTCAAGCGTGCAGGCTGAAATTTCAAGCGGTATCGACAGCGTGAAAAACCCGATCGGCGGGCGCATCAGAGCGCAAAATTTCGGCGAAGTGATACTTGAAAAAGATAGGATCGACCCCGCCAAAACGCAAATAGAGCAAATTTGATATAATGGCTGAAAATTTTAATACTGCGAGGTAAAACGATGAAATACGACTTTGACACGCCCGTCGATAGAAGCGGCACAAACTCCTCAAAATGGCGCACCGTAGGCAACGAGCTACCGATGTGGGTGGCAGATATGGACTTTCGCGCTGCGCCTGAAATTTTGAAAGTCTTACAAGATCGCCTAGATAACGGCGTCTTTGGCTATTCGTTCATCCCAAAGGAGTGGAACAACGCTATTTGCTCGTGGTGGCAACGCAGACATGGCGTGAGATTCGAGCCAAACTGGGCGATATTTTGCACCGGCGTGATCCCCGCTCTCTCGACCGCGATCCGCCGTTTTACTAGCCCGGGAGATAAAATTTTAGTCCAAAGCCCCGTTTATCACGTATTTTTTAACTGTATCGCAAACAACGGCAGGGAAATTTCGGCAAACGAGCTCGTGTATAAAAACGGCAAATACGAGATAGACTTTGACGATCTTGAAAAAAAGCTCGCAAACCCGCTCACGACGATGATGCTACTTTGCAACCCGCACAATCCTATCGGCAAAATTTGGGACAAGGCCACACTTGGCAAGATCGGCGAACTATGCCATAAACACGGCGTACTAGTCATCAGCGACGAGATCCACTGCGACATCACCGATCCGGGAAAGAGCTATACGCCTTTTATAAGCGTTTCCGAGCTTTGCGCGCAAAACACCATCGCTTGCATCTCGCCTACAAAAGCCTTTAATATCGCCGGCCTTCAAAGCTCGGCAGTCGTCGTGCCAAACGAAAATTTAAGAGTAAAAATGGCCGCAGCGATAAACTACGACGAAGTCGGCGAGGCCAATGCCTTTGCGATAATCGCTGCTATCGCAGCATTTGAGCGTGGTGAAACGTGGCTAGACGAGATGAGAGCCTACATCTACGAGAACAAAAAAATCGTGCAAGAATTTATAAAAAATGAAAATTTACCCGTGCATCTAGTCGCGTCCGAGGCGACCTATCTTTTGTGGTTGGACTGCTCCAAGGTCTGCGAGGATTCCAGCGATTTTATGAAATTCCTACGCGAGAAAGCGGGACTTTGGCTAAATGACGGCAACGCTTACAGAGGGGATAATTTTTTCCTTCGTATGAATATCGCGACACAAAAAAGCCGCGTCATCGAAGGGCTAAATCGCCTAAAAAACGGGATAAATTTATATTTGAAAAGATGATTGAAGCAAGAAGGCACTCACTTGCGAGACAGTGTCGTTTTACCACGTCAAAAATAGGAACGAGGCTCGCACAGCGATCAATCAAAATTTGGGATTTAAAGCGCATTTGGCTTTAAATCCACTAGAAAATCATTTATCCTCATATACCAAAGACATCTGACCATGACCGAAATTTAATATCCCTTCACACTTTTTGAAATGTATCTCGATGCCCTTGTCGCTAACCATCCTTATGCCGCTAGCCGCAGGAGCGTGCTTCATGTCGAATTTATAGCCCATAGAGTCCGTAAAGACGGCTGTTTCAAAAAGATCGCTCGATACTAGCGTGGCTTTATAGTCTTTGTAGTCTCCTGTTCCGTGAAATTCGATCGTTTTTGTCTCTTTAGCCATAGATGGCGCCTGAGTAGCGGTATTTGAAGTCGCGCAGCCGCTTAAAAATGCGAGTACGATCAAAGATGAAGCTAGAATTTTTTTCATGTTTATCCTTTGGGAAATTATGACAGATTTTACTTTTTAAAGATAAATTTAAAATAAAATTGGCCCTGTTATAATAAATCATTGACACTTGCTTCGCAAACCCTGTTTGCTCCGCAAAGCGCCGAACATATAGCACGATTTACGCGGTCAGCTACCGCTTCCCTGTAAATCGGCGGCGATAGCGTCGCTTCACAAGGTTTGACTTCGCTCTTGAAAGATGAAAATCAATGAAATATTTTAGTAGAGCCATAAAATTTCACACGCTAGCGCGTAAATTTAAACTCATTGAGCTCCAAAAAGTCCATCATCGCGTTCATCACGCCAAATCTTTTAGCCTCAAGCAGCCTTTGCACGCTTATGTCTTCTTGTCTCAAAAAGTCCTCCTCAAGCAGCCTAGCCCTCGTAGTGCCCCTTAAAAGCGGGCTTTTAGGTGTTATCCAGCCGTTATCAAAGATCGCTAAATTCGCGATACTAGTATCGGTCACAAGCCCGTTTTTTATCATCACTATCTCGCTGAATGCACCCTTTGCAGCGTCTATATCGCTTCTATCTAAAAATTTCTTCTCATAGCTAAAGTCCACATCCACAAGCCTAAATTCATAAAATTTCCTCATCTCATAGGCAAAATACTCTACGCTTTTTAAATTCCCGCCTCTATCATATATGACCTTGGCTCTGACTAGGCCGGCGAGCGGCGAATCGAGGCAGCTTTCAAGGTCAAATTTAAGCGCTTCATCGGCCGAGGCTTCCGCTCTTTTTATATGAAATTTTAAATTTTGCGGCCTGAAGTCTAGAATTTTTATCGTTTCAAAAAGTAAATCCGACTTTTTGCAGTAGCTCATCGTATTCCTTTCTGGCGTCGCTACGCGCGGTTATGCCTCCGCCGCTAAAAAATTTAAGCGTTTGACCGAGCTTTTTTACAAATCTTATCATCACGAAGCTTTGCAAAATTTCCCCGTCAAAATAGACGAACACACCCGTGTAAAAGCCGCGTGGCTCGCGTTCACACTCGTTTATGATCCTGCAGGTCTCATGCTTTGGCGTGCCGCTTATCGATCCGACAGGTAAAATTTTATCAAAAATATCGCCAAAGCCTAAATCCTCGTGTAGTTTGCCACTGATGTGAGAGCTGGTCTGTAGCAGCCCTGCGGCTCGCTCGATAAAGCGAAATCTATGCACTCTAACCTCGCTAGCCACCATGGACAGGTCGTTTCGCATCAGATCTACGACCATCGCCTGCTCACTGAATTCCTTCTCGTCGTTTAGCAAAATTTCATCGGCATTTGGCAAACTAGCGTCTATCGTGCCCTTCATCGGAAAGGTGTGGATGTAGCCGTTTTCGATGCGCACAAAGGGCTCGGGCGAGAAGCAGACGAAGTCACCTTCTTTTAGCACCGCTGCTTTCGCATTTGAGTGCTCAAATATTTCTTGCAAGCTAAGATCCGTCTTTATAACGGTCGAGAAGCAGAGGTTTAAAAGATAGCTATCACCGTTTTTTTGGTGCTCCTGCACGATGTCAAAGCTCTTTTTATACTCCTCAAAGCCGATCGGGAATTTTTGCAGGTCGTATTTTAATGGGACGCTGTTTTTGGCGTCGAGCTTAAATTTTAGGCCAAATTTCGTAGCCTCATCAGGACTACAAACGATATCAAAGTCCGGTGTATCGTAGCTTAGCAAAGCGATGAATGGCGTTGTTTTGAACGAATTTAGTTTATTTTTCGTAGTTTTTAGCAAAATTTGACCTAAATTTAAGAGGCTTTGTCATAGTTGCGTCGTTTAAACAAAGCCGTTTGAAAATAGTAGTGAAATTTCGCTTAAATTTTGATCTCAGTGATGCTTAGGCAAGGTATCTCGCACGCATGGAGCAAAATTTTAAAAGCCCGCCAGGCTCATTGGCGGGCAAATTTTAGATGAATTCAGCCCTTAATGACAGCCGCATTTGCCGTGAAGCTCGTCGATATAGAATTTAACAGAATTTAAGCCCTCTTTGAGCGCCCACTCGTAAGCCTCGCTCACAAATTCCCAGTTGATATTTTCGTAAAATTTCTCGAGATATTTCGGGCGAGCGTTGAAACTATCGATATAATAAGCATGCTCCCAAACATCTACGACAAGAAGCGGGATCTTACCGTCAGTCACAGGCGTGACGGCGTTTGAAGTCTGAACGATCTGTAGTTTTTTGCTTTTAGGATCCAAAACCAGCCAGCACCATCCCGAGCCAAAAAGCGTGGTCGCAGCCTTGATAAATTCCTCTTTAAAATCCGTGAAATTCGCGCTTAATGCAGCTTTTAGCTCGGCGCTTGGCTCACTTTTTTTAGCTATACAGTCCCAGTAAAAGTCGTGATTATAGACCTGTGCGGCGTTATTGTAAAGCCCACCCTCACTGCCTACCAAAAGCTCGTAAAGTCCTGCGTTTTCAAATTTCGTATCCTTTACGAGATTGTTTAGATTATTCACATAAGTCGCGTGGTGTTTGCCATAATGATAATTACAGGTCTCCTCGCTGACGACGGCGTTTGACTTCGCATCAAACGGAAGTTCTCTTAGTTTAAACATTGCTTTCTCCTTTGATTTTGTTTGTGAGTCGCTATTATAATGAAATAACCTGATTAAATTATTAATTGAGTATTTTTATCCTTTAGGGGATAAAATTTTGGATTATGTTTCGTTTTTACACATTATATTATAAAATAATGTAACTAAAAGTAACATATTATATACGTCGCTGATCGTTTCATTTATAATAAGCCTTAAACCAAAACACAAAGGAGACATAATGAAAATTCTAATCTCTACCCTACTTAGCTGCGCTGTAGCAGTATCCGCTTTTGCCGCAGGCAAGACCTACACGGTAAAATTTGCCCACGTAGTCGCGGCTTCCACACCAAAAGGCAAGGCGGCGGACTTTTTTGCTAAGCGCGTTGATGAGCTTAGCAATGGAGCGATCAAGGTGCAGGTTTTCCCGTCTGCACAGCTGATTGACGATGACCGCGTGTTTGGCGCATTAAAGCTTGGCAACGTGCAGATGGCGGCTCCCAGCTTTTCTAAATTTACGCCGATAGTGCCGCAGTTTCAGCTATTTGACCTGCCATTTATATTCGCTGACAGCGAGCATTTGCATAAAGTCCAAGACGGTGCGGTAGGTGCGGCGCTAAAAGAGCTCGTGACTAAAAAAGGCTTCGTCGCGCTTGATTACTGGGACGCCGGATTCAAGCATTTTAGTTCGAGTAAAAAGCCAATAGTGTTACCAAACGACGCACAAGGGCAAAAATTTAGGATCCAAAGCTCAAAAGTGCTCGAAGAGCAGATCAAAGCAGTCGGGGGCAATCCGCAAGTCTTGCCGTTTTCCGAGGTATATTCGGCGTTGCAACAAGGCGTAGTCGATGCTACTGAAAACCCGCTCTCAAATTTTTACAACTCCAAATTCCACGAAGTACAAACCTCGCTCACGCTCTCATCGCACGGGTATTTGGGCTATCTAGTCGTCGTGAGTGATAAATTTTGGAGCAAACTGCCTGACGATCTAAAAAAGGTCTTCGTACAAGCGCTTAGCGAGGCGACCGCGTTTGAGCGCGAAGAGACCGCAAAAGAGGACGCTCACGTCATCGCCGAGCTTGAAAAATACATCGCAGGCGGCAAAAAGCTTGAAATTTTAAAGCTTGACGAGGCGCAAAGGAAGCAGTGGTCGGACGCGATGAGCGGTATCTATCCTAAATTTTACGACATCATCGGCAAAGAGCTCATAGAGCAGACGATGAACGCGAAATAAAGGGCGAAAATGCAAAATTTTTTTAAAATTTTAGACGTTGGCATCGCCTCTATCAATAAAACGATCGCCGTCATCGGGCTAGCCACCGGCACGTTGCTAGCCTTTGCCAACGTCGTTATGCGCTACTGCTTTAACAGCGGATGGTCGTGGGCAGGAGAGGTGACAAACTACCTTTTCATCTGGTCGGCGTTTTTCGCTGCGGCGTATGGCTTTAACAAGGGCATTCACATCAGTGTCACGATCCTAATCGAAAAATTCCCACCCGCTTTGGCAAAGGCGTGCCTTGTCTTTTCGCACGTGCTAACGAGCGTATTTTTGCTTTTCATCGTGGTTTATGGCGTGGAGTACTTGCAAATTTTACACGAGATGGATCAGATGATGATCGATCTAAATATCCCGCAATGGGTGCCGATGCTGGTGCTACCGATCGCGTTTTTAGGTGCGAGCTACCGCGCGGGAGAAAAGATCGTGCAGGTAGCTAAAACGCCCGCCGATCGCGTCGTGCTAAACGCCGAGGCCGAGCTCGTGCATGATAGCGTAGTGAAAAACTAAGGAGCGGCGATGACGATAGCATTTTTATTTATTTTGCTCTTTGGACTCATGCTAATTGGCGTGCCGGTCGCCGTATCGCTGGGAACGAGCACGGTTTTGACGATGATATTTTTCACCGATCTGGACGTCGCTGGCATACCTCAGCTCATCTTTGACGGGATCAATAAATTTAGCCTGATGGCGATCCCGATGTTTATCCTCGCAGGGAATTTACTAAGCAAAGGCGGCTCCGCCAGACGTATCATCGACTTTGCAAAGTCCATGGTCGGGCACTTGCCGGGCGGTTTGCCGATGAGCGCGATATTTGCCTGCATCATCTTTGCCGCGGTATCTGGCAGCTCGCCTGCGACGGTCGTAGCGATAGGCTCGATAATGTTCGCCGCGATAAAGGAAGCCGGCTACCCCAAAGAATACGCCGTGGGCGGCATCACGACCGCCGGCTCGCTTGGCATTTTGATCCCGCCCTCGGTGGTGATGATCGTTTATGGCGTCACGGCAGAGGTCAGTATCGGCAAGCTCTTCATGGCGGGCGTCGTGCCCGGGCTCATGCTAGGGACGATGATGCTGGCGCAGACTTACATCGGGGCTAGGCGGCTTGGGTTTAGAGCCACTGCCGCAGAGCCAGCGAGCGAACGGATGAGGAAATTTGGCAAGGCATTTTGGGCGCTACTCATCGTCGTGGTCGTCATCGGCGGAATTTACGGCGGCATATTCACGCCAACGGAAGCGGCTGC
The DNA here is from genome assembly GCF_013372125.1 of Campylobacter curvus. NCBI lineage: Bacteria > Pseudomonadati > Campylobacterota > Epsilonproteobacteria > Campylobacterales > Campylobacteraceae > Campylobacter > Campylobacter curvus. Next base: position 1,858,305 of record NZ_CP053826.1, read on the forward strand.
GGCGAGTGCGGTGTATGCGCTATTCATCTCGCTTTTTGTCTATAAAGACATCAAATTTAAAGACCTGTGGGACATCTGTCTGGACTCCGCGCTCACGACGGCGATGATATTTTTCATCATCGCAAACGCCGTAGTCTTTGCCTATTTGCTAACGAGCGAGCAGATCCCGCAGGTGATCGCCGACGCACTACTGGACGCAAACATCGGCAAGATCGGCTTTCTCATCTTTGTAAATATCTTGCTTTTCATCATGGGGCAGTTCATGGAGCCTTCAAGCGTAATAATGATCATGGTGCCGCTACTGCTGCCGATCTCGACGCAGCTTGGCATCGATCCGATCCATTTTGGCATCATTTTAGTCGTCAATATGGAGATCGGCATGGTCACGCCGCCTGTTGGGCTAAATTTATTTGTAGCTAGCGGCCTAACGGGGATGAATCTAAAAGACGTCATCATGGCTTGTTTGCCTTGGACGCTCACGCTTTTTTTGGGACTCGTGCTAGTCACTTACATCCCCGAAATTTCGCTTTGGTTGCCAAATTTGATGTATGGTAAGTGAAATTTTGCAGATTTTGTGCCTGCTTGCTTAAATTTTAGGGGCGAGAGCTCCTAAAATCACTTCAGACACTGTATCTGTGAAGCGACGAAATTTATCGGTGACGCCGCGGTTTGCGAGAGGACGCCCGATTTAATAAGCGGAGCTAAATTCCGTGCTCATGACGATATTTTTGCCGCTTCGTTTCCCGTCATACAGCAGCTCATCGGCCTTTTTGATCATCTTTTCGATGTCGAATTTCGAGGCGCCGTCATGAGTCACGACACCAAAGGTCATCGTCGCGTTTATCCTTGTGCCTTCAAATTCCACGATATTTTCGTTTAACAGCTCTTTTGCACGGTTTACAACGCTTATAGCGCCAAATTTCTTAGCGTTTCTGATAACGACCAAAAACTCCTCCCCACCCCAGCGCGCTACGTAGTCGTCGTTTCTAAAGGTATTTTTAAAAATTTCAGACAGGCTTTTTAAGACCGCGTCTCCAGCACTATGTCCGTAGGTATCATTTATCTTTTTAAAATCATCGATATCGCACATCACCACGGCAAAGTCTTTGCCCTCAAAGAGCGCTCCTTGTTGCAAGATATTTTGCATGGAGGCTCTGTTTAAAAGCCCGGTCAAAGGATCGTGATTGACCATCGTTTTGACGCGCTCTTTTTGCTCCAAGATATTTAAAAATATAAAGGAATTTGAAATTTCCAAAAGATAAGAGGTCATCACCGCAAACACCGACACCATCGAAAGATTGAATATAAAAAGGATATCTTTATACTCGCTGTAAACTTTTATATTTTTGCCGTCAAGCAGCACATAGCACGCTACCGAGATCAATATCTGGATCGTGATTATCGCGTAGTTTATGCGTTTGTAGCTAAACGACGCGAAAAACAAAGTGACGGTGGAGACCAAGAACAAAAGCTCAAAGCCGTATCCCCAGCCTAAAATCAGCATGCAAATAAGCGCATGCAAAAATACTTCGATCTGAAACATGACGAATACGAGTTTGCCATTCTCATCGCTGTCTAAAAGAAGCTTTAGCGCGAAAAGATATATCACTATGGAAAATATATTCGTAGTGGCTAAAATTTCCTCGTGCATGACGTAAAATATCACGAGGTAAAACGCATGCACGAGTAGGACCATCGCCATTATGATCTTAAGCGCCAAGGATATAGAAATTTTAGTCATCATCGTTTTTTGCGTTCGTTGCATCGTTTAAAATTTCCATTTCTATCCTGTCTTTGCCGTTTTGCTTGCCTCTGTAAAGCAGCTTATCGACCCTGTTGATGATGTATTCGAAATTTACGCTTGCGGCATTTATGCAAACTAGCATGCCAAAGGTCATACTAACAGCCGTTTTATCGGGTAGCTTCACGTGGTTTATGTTTTTAGTCAGGCGGTTTGTTATCTTGTGGATGAAGTCTATCTTCGTATCTGGCAGGATGATCAAAAACTCCTCCCCGCCCCAGCGGCAAACATAGTCGTTTTTTCTAAATGTCGCTAAAAGCGTCTTTGCTATCTCTTTTAAAATTTTATCGCCCCAGTCGTGCCCGTAGGTGTCGTTTATAATCTTAAAGTTATCGATATCGCCCAGCATCACGACCAAATTCGTATTAGTATTTTTATCGCGCAGCATACTAAGCTCGTATTTTAGCGCCTTTTCGATAGTGCGCCTGTTTAAAAGCCCGGTGAGGAAGTCATGCTTTGACATCTTTTCAAGCTGCTCTTTCTCCTCATGCACCTGCTGATAGCCGCTAGAAGTGATCACGTCAGCATAGATGGACATCTTTAAAATGGTATAAAACACAAGGGCGATGTTGGTTATAGTTAGCGTCATCTCCGCCCAGTGCGGGATGACCGCAGGCATATCTTTATACGCCAGATAAAGCCATATCAGTATGCCAAGCTCACACATCGAGACACTATATGTGATAGGCTTTGAGTTAAACGCTAAAAAATAGCTCGCAAATATCGCGCCTACCATGACTATCCAGATTCCGCTGTTCCAGCCCATAGCCATCGTACCTATCACGGTCACAAGGATCAAATTTAGATGAAACATCGACGAGATCAAAATTCTATATTTTATTTTAAATTTCAACCTCATCATCACGGCAAGTATAAAAAACAAAAAGCAGATAAGCACGATAGAGGTATTTAAAAACACCAAAAAACATAGTCCGAACAAATTTCCGACCATCATGACGTTTAAGATCATCTTATAGATGTCTTCTATCGCCTTATAGCTGCTTTGATCTACAAAATCCTGCGTCAAGATATCCCCGTTAAATTTCAATACGAATCGTAGCTGTCTTCGTCTTCGTCGCTATCGTCGTATTCGTAGTCGTTTTCATCGTAGTTGTAATTATACGAATCCTCTTTTTGATCCTCCTCGAAGTCATCGTCGTCGTATTCGAAATCTTCGTCGTCAAAATCGCTCATACCGTCTCCTTTGAAATTTTATCGTTGTTTAAGATAGGTTGCAACTCGTTTGAGCCTGCATTTTCCACATATAGGCTTTGGCTCGGGAAGGCAAAGCTTAGTCCGTTGCTCTCTACGATATCCATTATCTTAAATATTATATCTTGCTTAACTAGGACGTATTCATCGCCCACTATCGTCTTTGTAAAGCAGTTTATGTTGATGTCTATCGAGCTGTCGTTTAGTTTGTCTAGCCACACCCAAAGCCTGCTTTTATAGCCCGCGAGATCATCGATACTAACGATATTTTGCTTAAACCTACTCCTGCTATCCTTAGCTCTGAACGCCCCGCCGTTGTCAGACTTTGAAATTTTAGGGTGTTCAAGTAGCATCTGCCTTATCTCGTCTATACATTTTAATATCACAGGCGGCTTGGAGTCGTAGGTGAGGCCGATCGTCATTTTTATGTTTCGTCCGACCTTGCGGCGCGACCAGTTTTTTATCGGATCGCTAGTGAGCTTGGAATTTGGCACGAAAATGAGTGCGTTATCGAGGCTCCTGACCGTCGTTTTCCTAAGGCCTATCTCCACGACCGTGCCCTCTATATCGCCGCAAACTATCCAGTCTCCCTGCGAGAAAGCGTTGTCAAAGAGCAGCATCACGGAGGCGAAGAAATTTGCGATTATGTCTTTTGCCGCAAACGCTACGGCCAAACCGCCGATACCAAGAGATGCGATGAGCGCGGAAATATCAAAGCCTAGCCTGCTTAGCACCATCAAAAGAGCTAAGATGATTATGATGAAATAAACGATCTTTAAGACTAAATTTACAACCTCTTTGCGTCCGCTTTTTTGCGCGATCTTGCCCAGCAAAAGCGTGCCGTATCCATCAAGTATAGCTAAAATCAACCAAGTAAAGCCCGCGATATCGATGATAGAAAATACATTTGCGGTATTTATAGGCATCGGAGCCGGGTAAAATCCTATGCCTATACAGATATTTAGGGCGTAGATGATGAGCAAGCAGGTGATAGGCTTTTTGATTATGTCTAAAATTTGATCTTTTATATCTTTGCTCTCTTGAAGCGAAGTGAGCAAGGACATGAGCCAATACGTGAGCTTTGCCAAAAGCCTGGTGAGGGATACGAAAAAGGCGAATACCACGATGATGATGATGATCTTGCCGGTGTTGAATTTAGCGGAATTTAGCGGTACTAGTTTATTGATATACTCTATCGCGTTGGTTAAATTTAGCTCCGATAGGATGAGGTTTGAGCTCAAAAGCTCGGCGTTTGCCTTTAAATATGTCAATATCTCCTCGCTAGTCTCCTTTTGCAGCTCAAGATCCGACAGCGCGCTGTCGTAGGCGTTCGTATTATCTCCCAGGCTATCTTTTAGCTCCTTGATGCTCACATAAGAATTTGTCTGCAGGTTTAAAAGTCCGGTGTCTATGAGATCTTTTATCGAGCCCGCTTTTGCGCCGTTTTTAAATATATTTTCAAGATTGACAAGAGTCGTGAAATAAGACTCTCCTATCTTCATCTTCTCAAGCTCGATGGCATTTTTTATGTAAAGGTCCTTGTCATCTTGCTTTTCATATCTTGCGACCTTTTTTTCGAGGCTGGCTTTTTGAAGCTTGAATTTATCGATATCCTTTTGCTTGACGTCGATTTGCATTATAGAAAGCGGGATCTTATCAAGCAGCCTACTTTTTTTCTTTTCGAGCGTGTCTAAATTTGATGATTTGACCGAGGAGTTCGCGTCCGTTTGCTGCGCTTTTAGAATTTGTATCTGAGCGTTTAGGGTTTGGATCTGTTTTGTGATGTCTACGATGTTCGTGTCGTTTTGGTCGGTATTGTTGTTATCGGCGCCAAAAACAAATGCCAGACACAAAAGCAGGGAAAATAAAATTTTACTCATGCTTGTCCTGTCTGACGGCTAGGAGCTTAAACGTCTTGCTTTTTAGATCGTAGCTGAAAATTTCACCCGTCTCGATGATATAATGCCAGCCGTAAATTTCGAGCCTACCCGCCTCGTGTTCGCTCTTTACGTTAGGATAGGTCAGTATATTTTCTATGGAATTTATGACATTTAGCCGCTCGGTCAGCCACGCCATCTTGGCCGGATCGTCGCTGGTAAATTTAAGCACCTCATGCTTTATCGGCTCGATGAGCTTGATCCAGTTTCTGACGTTTGGCGTATTTTTAAATTTACTCTCGTCTTGATACAGCGCCGCACAGCCGCCGCAGTCTGAGTGGCCGCATATTATTATATTTTTTATATTTAACACTTCAAGTGCATACTCTATCGCCGAAGTAGTAGCCAAAAATTCGCTACTGACGCGGTAAGGCGGTACGATATTTGCGATATTTCTGACCATGAAAAGCTCGCCCGGCAGGCAGTTTGTTATTAGATTAGGCACCACCCGCGAGTCCACGCACGAGATAAAAAGCGTATGCGGATCTTGCGCATGTTGCAAACTTTTAAACAGCTCCTCATGCTCCAAAAAGCCATCTTCCATAAATTTAACCGCACCTTCAAGCAGTGAATCCATACCCTCTCCAAATCTATTTTTTCGTGATTATAGCAACTTTTATTTAATCTGCAGATAGTTTAAAGTAATGATACGGGCAACGATATGCTAAATCCTAACTTAAATCTAAAAAAGCTATAATACCAATACTAAAGACAACTCATGAAAATTTTACTTTCTATAGTGACACCTCATGGGACACTCCCAGAAATTGAAGTCATTATAATATTTGGGTAGCTAGGATACCAAAAAACGATATCTTTCATCAATATATAATCTATAAAAATATAAAATATATTTAAAAATTTGAAAGAATAAAAATGTCATTACAAAATTTATCTTTTATATACACCAGAGATGAGCTTTTAGAGAAGATTGATAAATTTGCCGACATCAGCTCTCATATTACTTTTTATTGTTCGAGTTTGAATGATTTTTATCCGTATAAACTCTCAAATCCCCTACCTCTTGGACCAACCATAATAAACAAGCTATTTAATTTTAAACGTAGTGGCGACAATAAGAAAGTAGATATAGTTACAAACTACTATTTTAATAAAGATAGCTTATTTGATGATGTAGATAAAGATAATATAAGTTCATACGGTATTAAACCAGTATCCATACCGATAGATAATAAAGGCAACAAAACTCCGCTTAAGGAATTTGGCGAAAGTCTTAAAAAACTCGTATGTGATTTGGAACGTGAGAAATGGGATGAAAGGCAAAAAGAAATTAAAAAAAATACGGAAATATCGAGCCATATATATCACAAACCAACATATAAAAGTGATATCAAAACACTTTCTGCGGCTATAAATTTTATCACGGATAATTTTGACGAATGTAAGGGTAAGCTAATAGAGCTTTTGGAAAAATTAAAAAAAGATATAAACACTCGCATAGATAAGATTCCAAAAGAAGAAAAGGTCGATGCTTCGATCATTAAGCAAAATATCGATACGGCTTTTAATGAGATTATAAATAATTTAAAAAAATAAATGATCAATCAAGCTACTACATTATCAAAGAGATAATAAAATTTATACTTGGACTTGTAGATGTAACGAATATAAGAAGTACCTTTAAAAAATCCAATTTAATATTGGCTTTGCCAGATCTTGTAAATACCGGCATCAACATATACGAATACAGCAAAAAGAAAGGATATTATGCGTTAGCCGGTCCTGTAGCCAAGCTTTTATGTGATGATTTCGGTTTCATTTTCAATCTTATAAATACTACGTCTATTTGCAATATCTTAGTATTTAAGAGTGCTAAAGATAGCCAGGACGGACATTTTATAGATTTTAGCGGGTTTGATGAATTAGGACTAAATTTAAACAAGGACGATATGAGCCGTAACATAGATGTAAATTTAGATGAGTATATGGCTGTTTATGGCGAAATAGAAGGCGATATAGATATTTTTGCATATAATATAGGCAAAAATTATAGTGCAAGCGACATAGATTATATATATGAAAGCATAAATAAAAACTTTGGCTCGGATATGCTAGAAAAAGATAGTCTTTTCGGTAAGATTAAAAACTCCATCATCCAAACGGATGCCAGCCTTGTATATATCCAAGCTCCTTATTTTAACTCTTTAAAATTTGCAAATCTAATATCAGGTAAAACCAATGAAGAGCATAACAACTCTTCAAAATTCTCAGGTCTTAACAAAAACTACCTTGTTATATCAAATGCTCCTCTTAAACAAAATGCTGGGCTTAGTGACTATATAATCCAAACTGCGCTAGAACAAAATATAGATGACGATATAAATAGAAAGCGTGATAAAACATTAACGAAAGATAGCTTTGGCAATCCGGATAATATACAGTCCGTTAAAGATTACAGTCATTACAGTATAGATACGAAAGTAAAAGATGAAAAAGATACTTATATATTAAGTTTAAGCCCATTTGCCAGGGTCGATCAAGATACTATGAATAATTTTCATAAAAACATACAAGATGAATCAGCCGCTATCGACAAAATGAGATATGACTATAGCTATAACGAACAAGATTTTGGAGAAATTCATAAAAAGTCTGATATAGCAAAGTTAAATTTATCTCATATAAATTTATACGCAAAACAACCAGAAGAGATTGAAGAAATAAAAAAGAAAGAAAAAATATTTCTTGATGAGAGTGTTACTAAATTTAAACTATTTTTTGAAAATATCAATCAAAGATACATAACCGTCATACAAGGGTCAAAAAGCGATACTCCTATTATTATAAAAGCGAAGCTGGATAATGATGAAAAAGAGGATATGAATGCGGAAGAATTTGAGCTGCCTTACTCGATGACAGACATATTTTTAATGGCGATTTCTTTTTATATAATGAAGCAGATGTATGACGCGACAACTATAGTAAAAAACAAAAAAGGCTTTTTTGACAAGATTTTTAAGGATGGGGAGCTGATATCCATTAATGGTAATAGCTTTAAGGTTTTAAATACAAAAGCCAATATAAATTTAAACGGATATGACATACCTCTTTACTTTTTCAAAGAAAGTGCCGAAGAATCGGGAAGTAAGGCATATATCTGCATAGAAGATATTTCGGATAAATTCAAGGGCTACTCTTTGAATGACAGTAAAAGGATATTTGACGAGAATTTTTATAGCTTTATAGAAAATTTTGAAAAGCAAAACCAAGAGAGATTAAATAACATCAGTGATGTAAAAGCGTCTGATACAGAGGAAGAAGGTATCAAACTAGCCTTGGCACAACAAAATAAAAATATCAAACAATACGAACATGAGATCATAAATGAACTCAAAAAAGTTGATAACAGGCACCAAGAAGAGCTTAAAGAGATACTAAAAGTAGATACGATAAGCAAAGACTATGTCGATGAAGTGATGACATCTATAGCAGGCGATATGCTTGAAGTGCTTTGTCCTTTTGCCTCATATATAACCGAGGGTAAGTATGACGGGTTTATAAAAAACATAACAAAAGTCATGTTTGAAAATACCTCTTTTGCATCCGCTTTGATGAGCGAGCTTGGTGCTGCAAATATCTTTACGTCATTTACGATATCCGATGCAAATATAAATGTAAAGCTAGTCCCTATAAAAGGCAAAAAACTTCCTAAATTTAGTAATCATGAGCTAGAAGGAATTTCATTTTTTAATATCTTTAGAGCTAAAAAGAGCCAATACCACATAAAATATAAAATAACCGAGGGAAGCAAGAAAAATCTAAAAAAACTTGAAGAAGCCAGGCGAAAGATAGGAAATATATCACTAAGCATTAAAAAGGATATAGCAAAAATACGATTTAAAAACTATATGAACTTAGGAATAAGAACTTTAGCGTCGGCGGGAGTGACTGCGCTGATAGATGTTTATATGACCGAATACGAAAAGCTAAAAAAGGAATTTGAAACCATATTTTACAAAAGATTTGTCGATAAGCATAATGGAGCCTACTCTCTAACCAACATCTCGCCTATGCCTATCAACCATGAAGACTACCATATAAGTAAAACCAAGGCGTTAGAATACACCTATTATCCTATCACTATCTACTCTTCATCCATAAGTGTAAATTTGAAAGATATGTTTATAGGGGGTAGATTTTGTACGGGAGGACTTGATTATCACTCATTTATGTTTTACCATATCAATTCTACTAATTTAGCTTCGCATGATAGTCTGCCAAGAGCTTTTCCTTTAAGTAGGCTAGCAACTTATTTATGCTTAGATGAGCTAAGGACAGTATATTATGACGATCCTAGTTACTTTAGAAATGCCGTAGGAGATAATGGAATAAGGACTAGACTTTTAGATCTCACAGAGAATGAACACAAGGAAATTTATGAGACATACGGCGGTACGGCGGAGAATAATCAAAAAAAAATGGGTAAAGATGAAAATATTCCGATTGATTGTTATCAAGAAGCTATGGAGATTTTGCAAGATTATCGTAACGGATTATACAACGTAGACGGCTATGGTCATAAAGACGATAAAGCAAGAAGACTTATGAAAGCCTTGGATGTCATAGGTAATAATAATGTCAAGGGAATGTATGTGGGGATCAGGGTTCCTCGTGAAAAGAAAACTAAAGAAGATATTCCACCAAGAATTATAGGTCGTTTGGCTACTACTATCATTATGGAAGACGGATTGTTTTTAGGATAGGATAGATATGATGAAATTCAATAAATTTATAAAATTTGGCATAATAGCAACTGTCATTTTAATAATAGGAATAATGATATATGAAGGAAATAAGTTGGAAACATACACAGTCATAGCACCAAATGGTAAAGAAGTTAAATTTGATAAAGCCACAAATCTAATAGTATCCAATAAAAATAGTGAAGCTATGCAAGCTCCGGAAAAGGCGGCAAAACTTGTTTTAGACACGAGAAAGATCCTCGACTCCTCCCTCTACGCTAACCATAAACCATTGTATTACAATCCTAAACCTGATGCTTATGGACAGACTGATTATCTTAAATTTAAAGAATGGCTTGATATATCTTATAAACAACCTCCCAAAGGAAAGATAGCTCCTTGGACTAAAAAAGAAAAAGCTTATTATGAAAGCTTGAAGACTAAAAGAGAAAGATATATCTATCTAGTTAAAAGAAGTGGTCTAAAGTGTACTATGATAGATATCCCAGATGATGCCATAGGTATAGTGGATGAGAATGGAATACTAACTAAGCCAGAGTATAAAGAAATTTATGATGAAGTAGAGAGGCATAGGGGGACTCTTAAATCAGAACTCTTTGAAGGGGAGTGGAATTTATGTGCAGGAGTATTAGGAGATCCTTCGGGGTTTTTAAAAGGAGGCATAGCTGGATTTAAAGCGAGAGGATATCAAAGTGTATTCTTGGCAGCTCAGCTTGGAAGAGTTGGTGCATTTAATGTATTATATCGCATAAATAGGAATGGTTGGTTCGGAGTAGTTAGAAATAAAATAAGAGCATTTGAATTAAAAAGCCTATTCACAAAGAATGGCTGGGGAGATAAACTATACTTTTTAAGCAAGAATGATTATAACTTATTTGATAGATTAGAAAAGAAAGAGCTTGAGATCATAAAGACTCACCCCCATCTATGATGAATTCGGTATGATACCTTACCTTGATGAGATAATAGGTGTAGATTGGGTTATGGATTTTAATCAGGGGGGAGTGGCACTAAACCCTAGTGGTTCAATGCATAAGGATTTAAGAGAACAAATCGAAGATGAAGGAAAATTGCTAGATCCAAGAGATATAAATGCCAGTGAATACACTAGGAAAGAATTTATGGAGTATGTAAAAAAAGAATGGCTCAAGATAAGTTAAAAACTCCTTTGAAAGTTTTTAACTTATCTTGAGCCTTAGATATAATACTAAAACTACACAGGAAAACTTATATCAGAAACTGTTGAAATTGATAAGAGAGAATCCGCTTAACTTATCTTGAGCCAAAGAATTACCAAATTATACTGACCAATATGATGAATATGCATTCCCTAATAAGTGGAGCCAAAGAGATTTAGAACTATACATAGATAGTGCAATGCTCGAATCAAAAATAATGTCCCTAACACCAATTGAAGGCTACCCCAATGCACCATACTATCATACACCCGAAGAGCTCATTGAGCTTTATGAAAGTGGCAAGCTAGACAAAAGGTTAAATCCTTTGATACCTGCGATGTATAGAGAGTATTTTCCTAAAGAGTTAAAAGATAAGATAGAGGAATATGCAAGAGAACATGATATAAAGGATTAAAATTTAGATTCAAATGGCAAAATCCACAGCGATGCGCATAAGTTGAATTTATGCTCTGCGGTTAAGTCAAATTTTAACTACTATTTACCTATTTTTGGCTAAATTTAGGCAAAAATTTCAAAAGGAGAGAAAATGAGTTTATACGATAGAAACTACGCTAATGAAAACTCAAGGGAAAACGAGCGCGAAGTAGCGTATCCGCAAAGCTCGTTAAGCACTTTTATCAAACAAACATATCAGCTTTTCGCAGCTTCGCTTTTATCTGCTACCGCAGGTGCTTACGTAGGCATCAGCATAGCAAGCGTTTTTGCGACTAACAGATTGTTGTTTTGGGGTCTTGTCATAGTGGAATTTGCACTGTTATTTGGGCTAATGGCAGCCAAACGTAAAGAGGGGCTAAATTTAATACTTCTATTTGGCTTCACTTTCGTCAGCGGGCTTACGCTAACTCCGCTACTATCGGCTATCTTATCGATGCCAAGCGGTGCATCCATAGTAGCTCAAGCGTTTGCTCTCACGACAGTCGCATTTGGCGCTCTAAGCATATTTGCGATGAACAGCAAGCGCGATTTTACTGCGATGGGTAAGATGCTCTTCATCACGCTTATCGTGATCATCGTAGCCGGCATCATAAATATTTTTATGCAAAGCCCTATTTTTCAGATAGTTATCGCCAGCATCGGTGCGATCTTGTTTAGCGCATACATACTTTACGATACGCAAAATATCGTTCGTGGCAACTACGAGACTCCTATCGAGGGCGCAGTCGCTTTGTATCTTGACTTTGTAAATCTTTTCACCTCGTTGCTTCAAATTTTAGGAATTTTTGGCAGAGATGAGTGAAAACGAGCGCATCTACCGCGTTATAGATGCGAATCTAAATAGACTAAAAGAGGGCTTGCGTGTCGTCGAGGATATCAAAAGATACGTCTTTGACGACGCGCAGCTCGCCTATAAAATCAAAAATCTCCGCCATAAGGCAAAAATCCCCGCAAATGAATTCATAAAATTTAGAGACGCCGACTCGGATGTGTTAAAAAAAAGCACCAAAACCGAGCAAGATCGTCAAAATTTAGGCGACATCATGATCGCAAACCTAAAAAGAGCGCAGGAGAGCGCACGCGTTTTAGAAGAGTGCTTCAAACTTGTAAATTTAGAGTGCTCCGAGCTTTTTAAGACGATCAGATACGAGCTTTACGAGATAGAAAAGCGACTTTAACAATAAATTTAAAACTTTTTTTGTATAATCGCAAACAATTATTTAAAAAATTTTAAAGGAATTTCAGTGAGTTTGATTTTTCTGATCTTACAATTCATCCTGGCAGTAGTCATAACCATATCTGTCTTACTTCAAAAGAGCTCATCTATCGGACTTGGCGCGTATAGCGGCAGCAACGAAAGCCTCTTTGGCGCAAAGGGTCCGGCCGGATTTTTAGCTAAATTTACCTTTGTCGTAGGCATACTTTTTATACTAAACACCTTGACGCTGGGCTATCTTTACAACAAAGATATGAAACGCTCTTTGATCGACAGCGTCGATACGAATTCGTTAGTCGCGCCAAAACCTGCAGAGCCTAGCGAACCGTCAGTGCCGTCAGTGCCGAGCGCTCCGCAAACTCCAGCCAAATAATGATGTATAAATCGCTGCTGATTTTATTTTGCAGCTTTATTTTCGCATTCGGTGATGCGCATATCTTTGTATATCACCGATTCGACGACCCTAGATACCCCAGCACGAACATATCCACTCAGACTTTACGCGCGCAGTTTGATTTTTTAAAGGCGGGCGGTTATGAAGTCGTCAAATTTTCAAAGCTGGTAGAGGCCGTCAATGCAGGTAAAGCTATCCCCGATAGCTGGGTCGTTTTGACGGTCGATGATGGGTATAAGAGCTTTTACGACAACGCTCTTAGCATTTTCAAAGAGTATGACTATCCTTTCACACTGATGGTTTATGTCGAGGCCAGCGCACGAAGATATAAAGACTATATGAATTTCGATCAGATAAAAGAGGCCGAAAAATACGGCGAGATAGGCTACCACTCATACGGCCATCCTCGTATGACGAGACTTGATGACGAGAGTCTTAGGCAGGATTTCGTAAACGGGGTTGAAATTTTTGAAAAGCACATGGGCTATAAGCCAAAGTATTTCGCCGTACCTTACGGAGAATATGATAAACGCGTCATAGAGCTTACAAAGGAATTTGGATTTGACGCGCTGTTAAATCAAAATTCAGGCGCCGTTTCAGATAAAAGCGATGTTTTCGATCTTTACAGGACGCCCGTCGAGGACGGCACGAAGATAGCTCTGGCGCTAAATAGCAAATTTTTAAAGGCCGAGTGGATATTTCCGAAAGATTACCCGCAAGACAACGCGATAGACGAGATAACGATAAAGACCGATACGAACGCGAGCGAGGGGAAATTTTTCATGACCGGCTTTAAGGGCTTTAAGCCCGTGCCTATGCAAAATGGCGTATTCAGCTACAAATTCGCCCAGCCTATCAATAAAAACAAAATTTTGATGTCGCTAAAAATCGATCATCAAAGGACAACAAAACTCTTAATAAAGGACATAAATGCTAAATGATGTTTATGCGGCCCAAAAGGACGGCTGCGAAAAGGCGATCGCTTCGCTAAAGCGCGATTTCACGACGCTTAGAACAGGCAAGGTAAATATAAGTATCCTAGATCACGTCATGGTCGATTATTACGGCTCGATGACTCCGCTAAATCAAGTAGCCACCGTGCTTGCCAGCGACGCTTCTACGATCAGCATCACGCCTTGGGAAAAGAGCATGATAAAGACGATCTCAGGCGCGATCCAAGCGGCAAATATCGGTGTCAACCCAAACAGCGACGGTGAATGCGTGAAGCTGTTTTTCCCTCCGATGACTATCGAGCAACGCCAAGAAAACGCCAAACACGCAAAGGCGATGGGCGAAAAAGCCAAAGTAAGCGTCAGAAATGTCCGCAAAGACGCAAACGACGAGGTCAAAAAGCTTGAAAAAGATAAAGCCATAACCGAGGACGAGAGCAAAAAAGGACAAGATGAGGTTCAAAAGATAACTGACGGCTATGTCGCCAAGATCGATGCTCTCGTAAAAGAAAAAGAGGCCGAACTACTAAAGGTCTAAGCCTAAATTTTAAGCTGCAAAGAGCTTTGCTAAGGCCCTGAAATTCTAGTCAAAGCTCTTATTTCTGATCAAAATTCAGCCGTTTATTCAAAGGGAATTTATGAGCCTCTTTCGCAAAAGCCTCTGCTATCTCAAGCCTACGTTATCATCACACAAGATCGAGCTCATAGCGATCGTTCTTTTCATGCTGCCGCTTTCGTTCATCAGTATGAGCACACTAAAGCAAGATAGCGCATTTTGGGTATTTGAGCCGCTCTTTTTAGTCGTCATCTTTCTTTGCAGGCGTCAAAGAGCGCTTTATATCTGCTCGGCCTTGGTGCCTATCATCGGTATAGCAGCGATAAAATTTATCGACACGGACGGCGAACACTATCTTGACAAACTGGGATTTTGGGCGGCAAATCTCATCGCGCTCATCGCCTTGATCAGCGAAAATTTCTCCAAAGAAAATCAAAATTTCGTCCGCAAAGCGCTAAATCGCATCATAAATTTAGCCTTCGCCTTCATCGCTGCACATATATTTTATCTTGCCGTATTCTCCGTGTTTGGCGGACTTGACTATCTATTTGACACAGATATGTTAAGAGAGGGGATATTTGCCAGAGTTTACATGGGCGCAGTCCTAGGCGTCTTGCCGATCTTGTTTTTGGCGTTTGAGACCAGCAAGACGGAGTATGAATTTACTAAATTCCTTGAGCTCATCATAAATTTCATCCTGACGCCACTTTTGCTGGTTTATACGATCTTGCTTTACTGCTATATCGCAAATATCGCCATCTTTAGCGGCCTGCCTAGAGGCGGCGTGGCATACATAGTCCTTGCTTATTTGGCTGGCGGCTTTACTTTAAGCACGATAAATTTAGTCCTAGACAGGCAGCCTTGGGCTAAATTCTTTAAAATTTTCGCCATCCTAGCCGTCCCTGCGATAGTGCTTTTATGGATCGGCATAGAGGCCAGAGTCGGCGAATACGGCCTTACGGTCGATAGAATTTACCTGATCGCTTCGGCGGCTTTTGCGAGCGTCATTTATGTATCCATGCTATTTAAGCCGCTCTTTTCATACCGCGCAGTAGCCGTTTTTGCTATCCTAGCGACCTTCGTCACGGGCTTTGTGCTCGATGCAAAAACGATAGCGCTAAATTCGCAAAAGCAAATTTTATTTGCGAAATTCAAGCAACTAAATTTCTTGGATGCCGACGGCAATATCAGGACCAATATCGACGAGCGGGAGCTGGCACAGCTAGGCGATGAGCTGACGTTGCGCATCAGAGATATTTTATTTTACATACAAAGCTACGACAGCGAATTCGCGAACAAAAATAAAAAAGCTATCGATATGTTTGACGCCAGCATAGCCACCATATATGCCGACAAAAACGAATACTTTTCGCTCTCGTTTGCACCGGCAAAGCTGAAAGTCGGCAAAGAAGCGCAGGTGTATTTTATAGGACCCGGATTTTATGATAGTAGAGTCGACGGACCTGTTTTGAAATTTGCCCTGGATAACAACGAAAGCGTAGATATCGATCTTGACGAGCATCTAAAAGATGCCTTTAGCAAAAACGATATGAACACCACGAAACTTTACGACCCCGAGCGGCTCGTAAACATAAAATTCGATCTTTTAGTGTTTAAAGAGGAAAATTTAGATGTAATTTTTTATAATATGGAGCTTGAATTTAACCCGCAAAGCGGCTACAAGGTCACGTCGGTAAGGCCGCTTGGCTATGTGAGGCAAGAGTAGCTTAAGAGCGTGTGTGCTAAGATAGCGCAAAATTTTAAGGAGCGTAAATGGATCTAGAGCGAATTTACCGCGATGCGGGCGCGTATTTGAAAGGACATTTCTTACTAACGAGCGGCAACCACTCGCAGTTTTACTTGCAAAGTGCAAAAGTGCTCGAAGATCCGCAGCTGGCAGGACGTTTGGCAGATGAGCTGGCACGGATCATAGCGGCGCATGGCGTGGAATTCGACAGCGTTTGCTCGCCTGCTTTGGGTGGAATTTTAGCCGGCTACGAGCTCGCACGAGCGGCGAAAAAGAGGTTCATATTTACAGAGCGAGTCGATAAAGTGATGACGCTTAGGCGTGGATTTGAGGTCAAAAAAGGCGAGCGTTTCATCGTCTGCGAGGACATCATAACCACAGGCGGCTCGGCGCTAGAGGCCGCAAACATAATCAAAGGCCTAGGCGGCGAGGTCGTGGGCTTTGCAGCGCTTGCAAACAGAGGCTTTTGCTCCTTGGCAAATTTAAAAAACGAAGCGAAATCAAACTGCAAACTGCCAAGCGATGTGCCACTCTTTGCTCTGGGAAATTTTGAATTCGAGATCTACGCGCCTGAAAACTGCCCGTTGTGCGCGAGCGGGAGCCAAGCGATAAAGCCCGGCAGTCGCGGAAACTGATGCCAAAGCAAAAGGCGGTTATCGCGCCGGTTTGGCTGCGAGTAAAGGCGTTTATAATCGATATGTTCGTCATTTTGATGCCGATTTTGTATTTTACGACCTATGTAGTACTGGGCAGCAAAGAGAAATTTGCCGCCAGCCAGCTCTCTATCGCCGTTTGCAACGCCGCTTTTGGCCTCATAATGTGCTTGTTTTTTAGCATTAGCGCACAGACTCCGGGCTACAAAGCCCAGCAAATTTACCTAATAAATTTACGAAATGGCCGCAAGATAGGCTTTTTACACGCTATTTTACGATATGTCTGTTTTATCGTCGCCGGATTTAGCATCGTAGGGTTGCTGCTATGCTTTTTACGAAAAGATAGGCTAAATTTACACGATATCTTGACACACTCGGCCGCCGTTTGTAAGAAAGAGTGAAATTTATTCATCAGATATTCAAAAGTTATAAAATAAAAATATTCTACTAAATAGCAATTTTCAGATTGATTTTATAAAGCTGTTCCCATATAATTTTCATAAAATTATTTTAGTGGGGAGAAAAATCATGTCTGACACATCAAAAATACAGAAATTTGATCGTAGGGCTTTTTTAAAAAGCGCTTTAGCTACGGCCACTGCAGCTTCCGTTCTTGGTGCGGATAACTCGCTAAGTAAGACTAGTGACACAGCGCAACAAATAAAACAAGACAAAAAAGATACCGAGCACTCATCGCAGTGGATATCTGCGGCCTGTTGGCATAACTGCGGCGGCAGATGCGTAAATAAAGTCCTAGTCAAAGACGGCGTAGTCATAAGGCAAAAGACGGACGATACTCACGCAGATAGCCCGGACTATCCACAGCAACGTGGTTGCTTGAGGGGCAGAAGTCAAAGAAAGCAGGTCTTTAGCATCGATAGACTTAAATATCCTATGAAAAGAAAGCATTATAGCCCTGGTGGCGGAGATAAAAATTTACGCGGTCAGGACGAATGGGAGAGAATTTCATGGGATGAGGCGCTAGACCTGATAGCAAACGAGCTAAAAAGAGTAAAAAAAGAATATGGCAACCGCTCTATTTTGCTCTCAGCCGGCTGGAACAGCCAGATCGTCGAGATGTCAAGGACATTGGGGATTTTTGGCGGATATACGGAATATTGGAACACAAATTCCTTTGGCAGCTGGGCGATGACGCCAGGAGTCGTAGGCTTTTTACAGCTTGGAGTTTGGGATCAGACCATCAATGATAGATTTGATATGAGAAATTGCGACACGATCATAATGCTTAGCATGAATCCAGCTAGAAGCGCGATGGGAAGCGCTAGTTGGCATTATTTGCAAGCCAAAAAAGCCGGAGCCAAATTTATATGTATAGATCCTATTTATAACGATACCTGCGCCCTTTTAGACGCCAAATGGCTACCCGTTAGGCCATCAACCGATACGGCTTTACTTCTTGGGGTGGCACACTCTTTGATCACTATGGATGATCCTATAAATCACCCGCTGATAGATTGGGAATTTTTAAATAAATGCACTATCGGTTTTGACGAAGATCATATGCCTCAGGGCGAAGATGTCAAAAATAATTTTAAAGACTATGTCCTAGGCACCCATGATGGCAAGCCAAAAACGGCCGAATGGGCGTCTGAAATTTGTGGTATCGAGCCAAGCGAGATAAGGCATCTTGCATTGGAGCTCGGCAAAAACAACAAAGTAGCGTTTCTGTGCGGCATGGCTTCGGCAAGAACCAAAAACGCTGATAATCTACCTCAACTAATAATGACGATAGGTGCGATGACCGGGCATATGGGTAAATCAGGTCATATGACAGGAAGCACCATGCACGCTACATCAGGCAATGGCGGTCCTGCACTTGTAAAAGCCGGTAACGACGGACTACCCGCGATCGCGAATCCTATAGATGATACAATAAACGCCAATGAGGTATGGAACGCTATAATAGATGGAAAATATAATTTTACCGGAAGCGGTTCCTTCGTTTCCCCTAAGCAATATGCCAAAGGACAGATTAGAGATATCGACATACGCGTCATTTATAGCGCTGCCGGGGCAAATTTACAAACGAGCGACGGGATGAGCAAAGGCATAGAGGCACATAGAAAAGTCGATCTGGTTGTAGCTCACGGGCAGTTTCTCACTACAAATGCCAAATACGCCGATATCGTTTTGCCAGTCATCACCGAATGGGAGAAATTTGGCGGCTTTTTGGGTGGAAATTTAGTCCATAGCGGAAACAGAGAGATGATAATAAACTACTCTCAAATCACGCAACCGCTTTTTGAAGCAAAGTCAGATCAATGGATAGCCATAGAGCTAGGCAAAAGACTTGGCATAGATCCTAAAGAAATTTATCCGTTTGATGAAAAACAGCAGTATTTCAACGCCCTATCGACGATAGAAGTCGTAAAAGATGATGGCAAGACGTATGAGCCGCTAGTTACCATTACGCCTGAAGATATAGCTGAGCTTGGGGTCAAAGGCTCACCGCAAACGGGCAGAATTTCATATAAAGAATTTAAAGAAAAGGGCGTTTATCAGGTAAAGAGGTTTCAAGGAGATAATTACGGCTATATAGCATATGAGAATTTTAGTAAAGATCCTACAAGCAATCCCCTAAATACCCCAAGCGGAAAGTTAGAAATTTGCTCTTTGACACTGGCAAACAAGATCAATCAAATGGGATATAGCAAAATTTCGCCTATACCAACATATATAAATGTAAAAGACGGTTACGTAGACACCTTTGCCGATTGGGACAAAAAGGTAAAAGGAGAATTTAAATATCAGCTCATATCGCCGCACTATCTAAGGCGGTCACACTCGGTATTTGACAATGTAAAATGGCTGCAAGAGGCATGGAGAAATCCCGTATTTATAAGCTCCAAAGACGCAAAGGAAAACGGTATAAGTGAAAATGACAGTGTTTTGATCACGAGTGCTTACGGCAAGGTTTTAAGAAATGCAGTAGTGACCGAGCGTTTGATGCCAGGAGTCATAGCTTTGCCACACGGTGCATGGGTGGATATAGATGAAAAAACAGGCATTGATATGGGCGGAGCCGACAATATCTTAGCCGGTCAGTATCCAACAGGACAAGGCGTGTCAGGCTTTAACTCGGTCATAGTAAAGATCGAGAAGTATCATAGTAAGCTGATCGATGATATCAATAAGCCTGCAAGAGTTATTTTTAGTTAAGGAGCGATAGATGAAAAGAAGAGCCTTTTATTTTGATATGACAAGCTGTATCGGCTGCAAGACATGCCAGATAGCGTGCAAAGACAAAAACGATCTTGATATAGGAACTTTATTTAGAAAAGTAGTAAGCTTTGAGACCGGAGTCTTTCCAGATGTCAGAATTTATCACTACAGCACATCTTGCAACCACTGCGAAAATCCAAAATGTGTCGAAGGCTGCCCTACAAGAGCTATGCATATAAGCGAGGATCTTAGCGTCCAACATGATGCTTCAAAATGTATAGGATGCAAGTATTGCATTTGGAACTGCCCTTATGGCGTCCCGCAATTTTCCAAAAAAACAGGGCTAGTAAGCAAATGCAATATGTGTCAAGACCTGCTTGATATTGGTCAAGATCCAGCTTGCGTCGATGCTTGTATAATGCGTTGTCTAACGATAGTAGATACCGAAGATACGAATAGAAGCGAAAATTTAACCAAGGACTTGCCTATCTTGCCAAATTCGCAGATAACACATCCAAGCGTTTATATAAAGCCTAAACCACAGGCATTTGATAGCTCGTTTAGCAAGAAGGAGTATTAAGATGCATAGTTTATTTCAAGATTTAGGACTTAGTGTATTTTCAGTATGTTTGCAATCCTCAATAGGCATGATCTTTTTCGTTGCGATCTTTAAATTTAGATACAAAAAGGAATTTACCAAGCCAGCTATGATAGCAGCGATATTAGCCGTGATCGGTGTTTTGAGCTCATTCTTGCACTTGGGAAATCCTATGAACGCGTATTTAACGATGAGCAACCTTTCAAGCTCTTGGCTATCTCGCGAAATTTTCTTTACATCGCTATATACAGGGCTCGTTTGTGCGTATGCGCTTATATTATATACAGGTAAATTCACGGGTATTTTAACGCCGATTTGCGCCTTAAGCTTACTAGCTGGCATATTTGATCTATATGTGATGTCGCAGGCTTATATATCGACAAGCGTTCCTTTCTGGGATAGTGCAAATACTTATTTTGAATACTACCTATCGGCTCTTATGCTTGGAGCGATATTTTTCTATACACTTACATATAAAGAAATGAGTTTAAATTTTTATGTTTTTGGCATAGTGATTTTAGTTTTAGCGGGAATGCTTGGTCTCTCTTATGTCCTGCACGGACTTGGCTTATCGCAAGGCTCACTAGCCGCAAAACAAAGTGCAAGCATACTATTTTCATATTCGAGCCTTATACTTTTGATATCAGTTTTGGGTGCAGTGTCTATATTTTTATTTTTTGTGCAAGGCATAAGATCAACATCTGATAAACAGTGCTATATAGCTCTAAATTTACCACTTACCGCGACGATATTTTTATTTATAGCGGCAGTACTTGCAAAGCTGATATTTTACGTAGCTATGGTAACTACGACAGTAGGACTTCAATGAACCGTGAAGACATAAAAATTTATATGCTTTGCAGATACTATATCTACAAAGCTTTTTATATAGTTTTTAGCGCACCGCTAAGCGCCAAAAGTGTAAAGGAGCTATTAGATGAAAAAATAAAGCAGTCATTTGCAATTTCAGAGCAAATTTACAATATAAGCGAGCTTTATAAATTCTTGTCGAAGCTTTTAAGCGAGGTAAGCGATGAATTTTTATCTAGGCTTAGTAGCGAATACACTGCGATGCTCATCGGCCCGCAAAGGCTGCCCGCTCCACCTTGGGAAAGTGCGTATGAATCGGAAGAAAAAATACTCTTTGGCAACTCGACTCTTATAGTGAGAAACAAATACGCCAAATACGGCTTACTTCCTACTAAGCACCCACACGAGGCGGACGATCATATAGCATTTGAGTTAAATTTTATGCTATATCTTGCTGGTATCATAAACCAAGACGAGAGATCGTATAAAGATGCTATCAACGATAGTTTGGAATTTCTAGACGAGCACTTACTTACATGGGTAGGTAAATTTAGCTCAGATTTAGAATATCAGAACGGCTTATACATAAAAAAGGTATCATATTTTTTAACCACATTTTTAAAATATGACAAAACATTTTTGGAGATAGCAAAAGACGGGAGATAACTTTGGCTAATTTTTTATCGGGAGAAAAAGAAGCTTTTGATCGGCTTCACACTAGCAAAGACGCTAAAGGCTGTCTAAACAGCAAACAGGGCAAAAGTATATGCTTTAACTGCGAACAAATTTGCCCCAAAGGCATAATGAATCACGACGCAAGCAAGCACGCTTCGTTTGAGGCCTGTATTGACTGCAATCTTTGCGCCGTAGTCTGCCCGATAAGAACCATATCTTTTTCGTCCGTAAATGCAAAGAAATTTCAAGAAATTTTAAAATCGAAATTTGAAACTATTACCATAGGATGCTACAAAAATGGATTTGATAAAAATTTAGATCTATACTGCATAGCCTCTTTGCCTTGGGAGATTTTAGCTCATCTTGCGATCAATAAAAAGTTGATCTTTTACTATGATAAATGCAGCTCATGCCTAGAAAAAGGTCTTTTAGAAATATTTGAAAAAAATATAAAAAGAGTGAAAGAATTTTTAGGTAAAGAGCTATATGACAAAAACATCAATCTCTCTTTAAACGAAGTAAAAACCGATATCTCATCAAGAAGGGGACTATTTTCCAGCATTAAAAGATCGGTTCTAAACTATAAAGATAACTACATACATAAAATATCAAGAAAAGATATGTATAAGTGGCTTAAATTTTATGCAAAAGATAAGATATTTGGCTGGAAAACACTAAATATAAACGATAAAAAATGCTGCGGATGTCAAATTTGTGAAAATATCTGCCCATTTGATGCTATAAGTATTACAAAAAGCAACAATACTATAACCTTGTACCACTCCGCCATGAGGTGCAACGAGTGCGGACTATGCAAAACGACCTGTTTGTTTGGGGCTATTGAAGGATTTAAACCTATATATTTAAAAGGCTCGCTTATGCATTATCATGAAAATAAAATACGACCAAATAAATGTAGCTGCGGAGAATTTATACCACACGATAGACAAGAGTGCTTTTTATGCGAGAATAAAAGCAAAACCATAAATTTATTTGCCTGAAGATCATTATGAAAACAGATAAAGACCCGCTAAAACAAGACATAGAGCGCATCATAAAGCATATATGCGAAAATCATGATAAAAAAGTTAATATAGACGAGCTGGCACAATTAATAAATATGAGCAAATTTTATTTTATAAGGGTTTTTAAAACGTATGTCGGCGTCACACCTATACAGTTTTTACACCTTATTACTATAAACTATGCAAGAGCAAGCCTTAGAAATTCTAAAAATTTATTAGATACGTCCTTTAATATGGGGCTTTCTAGCTCCTCAAAGCTTCACAATATGTTCGTCAATGTTTATGGGGTCACACCGCTTGAGTTTAAAACATACGCAAACAATATCCAAATATCTTATGTATTGCAAGATTCGGTACTAGGTAAAGCACTTTTAGCTCATACTAGTAGAGGGATCTGCTATTTTCGCTTTATAAATAAAGATACGGACATAGATGAATTTAAAGAGTTTTGGAAAAACGCAAATTTATCGTATGATGAGAGTTTAAAGACAAAATTTAAACATATGTTCGATCCTAATGATTATAAAATTTTAAAGTCAGTCAATGAGCAGATAAATCTTTACATCGCCCTTATATCTTTAGCCGCTAACTTGGATAAAAAAGACCGCCTTTATGATAAGAAAATAAAATTTTTACAATCAGCTGTGCCATGCTATGAGTGCATCATACAGACAAATATTTTTAGCGATTATAGGTGGGGGATAATCCCAAAAAAACATAGAGTAGTTTATGAACCTATAAAATTTAGCAAAGACTAGAAAATGAGTACGAATCTACAAAATGCTATCGATAAGTACAAGCAGATAGAAGACGACTTTATAAAAAGCATAGAAGCCAGATATAAGCTCGTTTTCGATAAAAATGGAATTTTCACAAAAGGTTTTTCAAATAAATTTACTAATGAACTTTCATATATAAATTTTCAGTCAAATGCCTGTAAAGCATGTAGGACCGGAGTCGATACTCACAGTGTTTATCTATCTTTAAAATGCAATAAGAACTGCTATTTTTGCTTTAATCCGAACCAAGATGATTTTAAAAAAGATGTAAAACGAAAATTTGCCGCAAAGCAGATAGCAAATAAGATTTTAAAAAATAATCAAAACGTTAAATTTGTAGCTTTGACCGGCGGCGAACCCCTACTATACAAAGATGATGCGCTTGAATTTTTTAAAATCATAAATGAGTCAAATACCACTATCCACAAAAGACTATATACAAATGGTACTTTGATAGACACAAAATATCTCAAAAAGCTAAAATCCAGCGGACTTGACGAGATAAGATTTAGCATAAAACTTGAGGATAGTTTAAACGAGCAAGCAGACATCATAGAAAAGATCGAAGATGCAAAACACTACATCAAAACCGTTATAGTCGAGATGCCAGTCATTCCAAAAACTCTTGAAAAGATGAAAAATATAATGTTTTATTTAGAACAAATCGGAATCGATGGTATGAATTTGCTCGAATTTTGCTTTCCTTTGACGAATGAAAAAGAGTATATAAAAAGAGGGTTTATGCTCAAATATCCGCCATTTCAAACCTACTATAACTACTGGTACGCTGGTGGCCTTGCTATATCTGGAAGCGAAGAGGAGAGCTTGGAGCTTTTAAAATTTGCAAGTGAAAACAAATTTAAAATGGGTGTATTTTATTGCTCTTTAGCAAATAAGCATCTAGGGCAAATTTATCAACAAAATACACTATATCCCAAAGAAAAATGGCAATACTTCAGCCAAAACGACTACTTTTTAAAAACTGCAAAGGTTTTTGATGAGGATATCTTTAAGGCAACTGAAATTTTAAAGCAAAACGGAATCTTTGAGTATTATCACAATCAAGATTTAGGATTTTTAGAATTTCATCCCAAATATATAAATTTATTTAAAGATAAATATATAGATATCGGACTATCTTCAAACGTAATAGAAGTAAAAAATGATGAAGTATATTTAAGAGAACTCAAGATACAAAAGGTAAAAATAAATGACTTTAATCTAAAAAATATTTAAATAATATGATCGTGGCCGGGAGATAGGGACACCTAGAGTGTAAAAACATTTTTTATTACTACAAGTACCTAAAAATGGGATTTCTATGGCATTTTTAAGAGTATAAATTTTGACTCTTTCTGGGTAAAAAGATGTAACAAGTCTAGCACCATTAATTCCTTTCCTCTGCGATATTTTATATAAAATTTCGTCCAAAATTTTAGACGATTTTTATTTAAATATATTAATCGACAACCGCCAGGTTACCTAGATACTTAGTCTTTTGCCTGACGCTATCGCACCTTCAAGCGTGCTTAGCGTTAGCGAATCGTTGTCTGGGTTTAGTAGTCTATCGAGAGTGGCGCAACTGATTTTCATGAGCTTAGTCATCTTTGTTTTGGTTGCACATTCCAGCTTTAAGCTAACCTCCGATATAACCAACAAAAGGCTTTGTATTTACCGTATATTATATCAAATGCTCCAATTTTCCATCCTAAGCTCGCTTATATCTTTAAAATCTTTTTCGTTATTCGTAACCAAAACAAGATCATTACTAAGCGCTACGGCGGCAATCAGCATGTCCATATCGCCTATCCTTCTGTTTTTATTTCTCATCTCAAGCCTTATTTTGCCGTAGCTTGCCGCGCATTTGCTCGTAAAATCCAAAACGCCGAAATTTGAGATAAAATCGCTCATGAGTCTTAAATTTAGCTCTTTTTGAGTGGAATTTTCTATACCGTAAAACATTTCGGCTATCGTTATGCTTGAAATAAAAATATCTTTTTTGCCATGTTTGGTCAAATGGCTTAGTATATTTTGACTGTAAGGCTCGGTGCTAGAAATCAAGTAACTACAAATATTAGTATCGAGCAAAAACATTATTTAAATCCAAAATTTCGCTCTTGAGGCAAGCTTGGCTCGGCTCTTTCAAATTTAACTCCAGCATCTTTTAGCTCGTTTAAAGTCTTAAATAGTCCGCTCCATTCATCATCTTTAACCGGAGTCAAAATCACTTCGTTATTATCAAAGCTCTTTAATATAAATTCTTTTACGTTGTCTAAATTTAGGCTTTTTGGAAGCCTTAGTGCCAAAGAGTTACCGCTTTTAAATACTTTTAATCTAACCTGCATTATTACAACCTCTCGTATATACTTTTCTAAGTATATACTGAACAAGATAAAAATATTCTTATATTTTGCTCGTTTATAGTGTCGACTTGCAATGCCGGAGGTCGGGAGTTCAAGTCTCCCCCGTGACACCAAAACGCACTATTTTAGGCACTAGCAGTGATGCTTTTGTTCTTTCCCTTTCTTTAAAATTTCCTTTAAGAGTGGAACACTTAGTTGCTAAAGTGGGACAGTCTCTTAAAAATTCTAGCGATTATAAAGCCATCACCCTTTTAATACCATAAAAATAAATTTGTTTTAATTTCTACTTCTAACTTTTTATCTAAAACCTCCTTAAATACACACTTTTAACCTCCATCATTTTAATATTTCTAATTTTTCTTTCTTAAAAAATAAACTTTTTTACAAAATTTTGCATTTCTAGCTGAAATTTTTTTCAAAATTGGTGTAATTATTATAAATATATTTTAAAAGGATAAAAATGAAAATATTTTTATTGATAGTAACTAGCACCGCTAGCACGAGAGAAAGTTTATGTAGTGAGGTGATTTGCCATGGCTAATGCATACACAATAAATGATCACAATCTAGTTATAAACGTAAGGTCAGATTTTTTAACATATGGTAGAGCTATAGGTAGATTTGCACATGCATGTCGTGAGAAAAATCAAAAGAAACATATAAAGTATCTCAACAAAAATCCAGCCACTATTAATCGTTACAAGCTCCTAAGCGAGTTTAATAATAATGGCAATATGAGAGATGCTAACGCTAAAGATGATGAACTACACAATATAGCCTTTGTAAAGAATTTACTTAAATGCTTTCAAGAAAGCTTTGAGAAAGACTATACCAATCAGTCTTATACACAAAAAAGAAAAGGTATAGAAACTCTTATAAATAAGTCTTGGCGCAAAGATATGGCTGGTTTTTGTGAGATTATCATCACATTTGGTACAGATAGGAAGAAAGAGCCAAAAGAAGGACTAAATGACGAAGAGTCAAAATTTATAAATGAAAACATACACATGGATAGAGTAATGAGATTTATAAATACATATTGTGCAAAGTATGGTGTAAAGTGTCTGCTTATAGCTGAACATAATGATGAGAAGACCAAGCACTATCAGATTATCTTTACAAACTACAACTTTGAGAAGCATGCAAATTTGAGATTTAGCGGTAAGGCACAAACAGCAGAATTTGGTAAAGAGCTACAAGATATGGGAGCAGAGGCATTTGAAGGTCAGGTGCTTCGTGGTAAACCAAGTAAAAATAGACATAAGAATTTAACCCAAATGCACCAAATAGCAAGTGAATATAAGAGTGAGCAAGAGCTAAAAGAGAAAATTCAAAAGCTTATAGAAGCGGAAGCAAATAAGCATATGCAAAAGAAAGAGCCTTTGTGGGGCGACGAGTACTTTAGGTTAGAGCCAAATGAAAAAAGAGCTTTAATAGTAGGTCTTAGAAATTCTGTTTTTGAACAGCTGCAAGAGAACATAACCATCACATCTGATGAAAAGCTAAAAGAACAAGTAGAGTTTCTTACTGGACAAATAATAGAACAAAACAAGATCATAGAAGAAGATAGAGAGAAAAGTATAGAAGTCTTAAAAGAAAAAGAGCAGCTAGAAAAAGAGCTAGATGATTTAAAAGAGACCAAAGCCGAGCAAGACAAAGAGATAATGCTTCTTAAAAACAGACTAGAAGCACATATCAATCAACAAACAAAAATATATAAGCAAAACACATTGATAGAGAGTAAGAATAGAGAAAATCAATCTCTAACACGTAAAACCGAAAGTTTGCAAAAAGAAAATATCAGACTAAGAGACCTTAATGGCAAAAGCTTAGGTATTCTAATAGAAATAGCAAATATCAACCCAGAGATAAGAGAGATTATAGTAAATGAGATACCAGAGCTAAGAGGTAAATTTACAAAAGATGATGCTGGGATGGAGATGGGGTAGCTAGCATCCTTTAAATTTTACAATGCGTAATCTATAAATTTAAGCCACCAAAGTAAGCTAGTCGTGTAAATTTTACTAAGTAAATTTACACTAGCTTGCTTACAAACTTAGGGCAAAACAAAAGTCAATAGGAGTTAAGAATATAGCCCTTTGAATGCACATTTTTTATATCAAGATTTAAATTTCTTTTTAACACGCCTACTAAATTTTGCATAGCTATTTTTGAACTCATTTTATTATGATACACTATCTCTTCTATCATTGAAAAGGTGGTTATATTATTTACGTTTTGAGCTAGGAGCAAGATGAGCTTATGCTGTAAATTTGTTAGAAAAATTTGTTCGTTATTTTTATAAATTTGCTCTTTTTCGAGATTTATCTTAATTTCTTTGTTTAGCACTAAAAAACTTGCCTCTCGGCTAGGAGATAGCATAGCGATACTATCGAGTAAAACGCTTGTTTTAATAGGCTTAAATAATATAGCAGAACTTCCGCCGTGAAAATTTTTTAAAATTTTAGAATAGACTTTTTTGTTTTTTGCTAAAAATATAAATTTTTGATTCGGCGAGATGGATGAAATATTAAAGAAATCAATTTCTTCTTTATTCTCAAACAAAGGGTCCAGGTCGATAATTACGACATCTAAATTTGTATTGCAATTAAGATAAAAATCCAAAAAGTAATCAAAATTTATAAAATATAAATTTAAGAATTTATCCTTGTTTAGCCTTATTTTTTCAATTAAATTTTCGTCGCTACAAACAACTAATACGCAGAGCTTTTGAAGCCTTTTTATTCTTGATGTAATTTAAAATCCTTATAAATTTTAATCTTGCTTATTATCTTAAAAATAAGCTAAATTTAATTTTAAAAATGAAAATAAAATGAAGTTATTTAATATAATGGCGGCAAATTTTTGAAAATTAAGGAGAAAGAATGTCAATTTCAAGACGAGATTTTTTAAAGACATCCGCTGCAGCTACGGCAATAGTATGCTCAAATCCTCTTCTAGCAAAGGAGAATAAAACCAAAAGCATACCGCACGCTTCAAATTTAGGTGCATTTTACGCTGACGTCGACGAAAACGGAAAGATAGTGAAAATTAGACCGCAGGTATCTGATAAAGACCCAAAATACCCCGGAAACGAGGCATGGATAGACAGGGTTTATTCCGATACCAGAATAAAATATCCTTGCGTTAGAAAAAGCTACCTAGAAGGTAAAAACGCTCCCGAGCTTCGCGGCAAAGAGGAATTCGTGCGAGTAAGCTGGGACGAGGCGATGAAGCTAATAGTTAAAAAGCTTCAAAGCGTAAAGACGGACGAAATTTATAATGCAAGTGGCGGCTGGGGGCATCCAGGTCTTCTTCACAACTGTAGCTCCGTGGCGGGTAGATTTTTTAATACCGTTTTTGGCGGAGCGGTAGGAACTGACGGCGAGTATAGCAACGGTGCTGCGGGCAGAGTAAATGCAACTATCGTTGGAGATTTGGAAGTTTATTCTCTGCAAACCGCACATGAAGCAATGCTTGAAAATACGAAAGTTTATGTGATGTGGGGTGCCGATTTGTTTAAATGCAATCAGATCGATTTCATGATAGCAAATCGCGGGAATAATCCTTATTTTGAAAAATATGCAAAATCGGGAATAAAATTTATCACGATTGATCCGCAATACACGGAAATTGCCAAGAAATTTAACGCCGAGTGGATTAAAATTCGCCCGAATACCGACGTGGCGCTTATGCTTGGAATGTGCCATTATCTATATACAAGTAACCAATATGATAAAGAATTTATCGAAAAATACACTTTTGGATTTGATAAATTCCTGCCTTATCTACTTGGTAGGAGCGAAGATATGGTAGAAAAAACTCCTGCCTGGGCAGCAAAGATAACGGGTGTTGAGGAGAGCGTTATAAAAGCGCTTGTCGATACTTTTGTAAAAAATCGCACATTTTTAGCAGGCAACTGGGCTATGCAAAGAGCCCATCACGGAGAGCAGGTCGACTGGATGCTTATGGTGCTTGCTTCGATGATAGGACAAGTTGGGCTTCCAGGCGGCGGATTTGGATTTTCTATGCATTATGGCGGCGGCGGACAAGCGTTTTCGGGCGTTAGTTTGCCGGTAGGCTTGCCGCAAGGTAAAAACAAAGTAGACGCAAAAATTCCAGCCTCAAGAGTTAGCGAAGCTTTGTTAAATCCGGGCAAAAAGATCAAATTTAAAGGCTCTGAGATAACATATCCAGATATAAAAGTCATGTATATAACGGGCGCAACCGTTTTAGGACACCATCCAAATACAAATGAACTTATAAAAGCTATCCGCAAGCTTGATACCGTGATAGTTCATGAGCCTTGGTGGACACCGATGGCAAAGATGGCTGATATAGTGCTTCCTTCTACGACTCCGCTCGAAAGAGACGATATAAGCTATGGCGGCTCTTATTCGCAAGACTATGTTTATGCGATGAGAAAGGTTGTAGAGCCGCTTTTTGAAGCTAGAAACGATTATGACGTTTTTGCTCAGATGGCAAAAATGGTGGGCGAAAAAGAGCATCGTAAATTTACAAGCGGTAAGAGCAAAGAGGAGATCATAAGAAGCTTTTACGAAAGAAGCGATTGCGTTAATTACGTAAGTTTTGATGAATTTTGGGAAAAAGGATATTTACACTTTGAGCCAGGTGAAGAGGCAAAGAAATTTGTTCGTCACGCTGCATTTAGAGCTGATCCGGTAGCAAATAAACTAGCTACGGAAACGGGTAAAATTCAAATTTTCTCGCAAAAATTCGCTGATTATAAACTTGATGATTTTAAGGGACATCCTATGTGGTTTGAGCCTGCAGAATGGCTTGGCAATGGAGAACTTACAAAGCAATATCCGCTTCATTTGCTAAGTCCGCACCCAAAATATCGCATCCACTCTCAGCTTGATAACTCTTTTGTAAGAAAAGCATATAAGGTAGGAAATAGAGAGCCTGTGCTTATAAACTATGAAGACGCTAAGAAATTTGGCATAAAAGACGGCGATACGGTTGAAGTATATAACGACAGGGGTAGAATTTTAGCAGGCGCCGTCGTAAGCAAAGACATTATGAAGGGCGTCGTGTCGATAAGCGAAGGTGCTTGGTATGATCCTGAAAATTTAACAGATGAAAACCCAAGATGCAACGCAGGACACGTAAATTTATTAACCAGCTCAAGACCTACTTCGACTATGGCACAAGCGACTTCTATCAATACTTGCTTGGTAGCTATCAAAAAAGTTGATGCCAAGGCTTATGCCGGCATTAAAACACCGATAATAAAAGGAGCATAAATGAGAAAAATTCTATTTTTAGCGGCGGTTTTGGCAAATTTTGTTTTTGCAAAAGATATGTTTATCTTTGATATCAAGGCCGATTTGCTTGATCCTAAAACCAAAGAGGTCGTAGGTGAAATTTACGAAGGTACGCCCGTAAAATTTATAAAGCAAGAGGGTGATTTATCGCTTATCGAAGTTAGCGGAGAGGTTACCGATAACAAAAATATCTTAGCCTACAAAAAAGATCCGTTGATAACCTTTTTGATGCTTAAAAATCAAGAGGCAAAGCCGAAGGCGCAGTACCTAATAGACAGCAAAAAGTTAAATGAAAATAGCTATGCCTCATGGGAAGAGGCGGAGCTTGTTTATTATGACACTTGTAGCTCATGTCACGCGGCTCACAAACCAAAAGAGCATTTGATGAACGAATGGGATGCATATCTAACCGCTATGCAAACATTTGCCAAAATAAACGATGAAGAAAAAGCTAGAATACTACGCTTTATGCAAGCCTTCGCAAAAGACGGAATCGCAAAAGAAGAAGATTAAAAACTTTTAGGTCAAATTTGGATAGAAATCTAAATTTGACCCATTGTAAAATCAAATAGTTGCTAACTTCAAACAAAAAGGAGTTTGGTTGGTAACTTTATATCTTTAAATAAATTTCCAAAAAAAATTAAATATTTTATTAGCAAAGATCATCTTTGATGGATAAAGTTTTGTTTAAGCTGTATCTTTCTAAATAAAAATTTTGCCCGTCTGGCTAAGACCTTACAGCAAGCTCAGTTTGAGCTTGCTAAGTAAGTTTATCAACATATAAAAATGTTGATGTTTAATAGAAGTGAATCTAGATAATTAAAGTGTATGGTAGCATAATTTTACGTAATGTTACATAAGGTAAAACCACGTAAAACACGTATAGTGAAGTACAGTAAGGTAAAACACGTATACTAAAGTAAAACTACGTAAAATAGGTATACTTAAGTATAGTAACGTAAATTACATATAGTAAAGTAAGTATACGTATTTTACGTATAGTGAAGTTAGGTTAAGTATGGTAAGGTATAGTGAAGTAAAACACGTATACCTAAGTAAAGTTACGTAATAAAATGTATTATGAGATATATTAGTAACTTACCATTTCAACTTTTGCTTTTAACACACTAGCATTTATATTTGTAGCATAGGTTCCAAGTAAAATTTTATACTGTTTCTCATGTCCTACTATTTGAGCTATGATATTTGGCTCTACTTCTTGTTGGACAAGCGTATCTATAAAATAGTGTCTAAAAGAGTAAAAAGTCTTTTGCTTATCGTTGCTTATTAGTTTTCGTTGTATTTGAGATCTAAAAATTTCAGAAAAGTCTTTATTGCTTACTTTAAAGATGCTTTTGTTTGAGCTAGCTCTTTGTTTTACAAACTCCATTAGTCCAAGCTCTATTAGCTTACTATGAACTGATACAAGCCTTATGGAATTTATATTTTTAGTACTCTTGCCATCATCTCTATTTATACTAAAGCAAAGCACGTTATTGTGCTGCACGATGTCACGTGCTCTTAGCTGAACTATCTCATTTATCCTCATACCACTATATGCTGCTATCATGGTTATATAGTATAAATCATTTGCACTTATGCGTTTGCTAGGTGTTGTGTTAGTCTCTTTAAAATTTTGGACTATTTTAAAGATAGTGTTGGCTTCATCCTTGCTGTAAGGTAGCACCTTAAGCCGAATTTAGAGCTAAATTTAGCGCTCACCTAGCAAAGCATCCGATCGACTACGTCCTTTGCGACGAGACACAGGATATGCCGGCCAGATTTATGGGGGTTATTTACGAGGAGATAAAGGACTGCGTGTTTTTTTATAGATGAGGCGCAGAAATTTTACCCCCATACGATGAATAGCATCGCAGATATCTTTCATCATCCAAAATTTGAGCGCATAGACATGAGAGGGCGGGTAAAAAATCTAAAAAAACGTCTACCGAATACCATCAAATATCGCTAGATGCGCATTTGAAATCTTGCAAAACGATAGTACCATAAATACCTACTATAAAAACAGCTTTTACCTAGATAAAAGCTTTTTGAAAGATATCGAATGCGTACTGCAAGACGGAAGCGTGAATATAAAGGCGATGGATGACTTTGCGCAACTTAGAGGCGTTTTAGAGTCCTTGCCCGTAAACGAAACTAGCGTAGTTTTAAGCAATAGTAAGAAATCGGTCGAGGGCATAAAAGAATACGCCTTACCAAAAGATAAAAACATAGATGTGCTTACGATGCAATCTATCAAAGGCCTTGAAGCGCAAAACGTCGTTATACACAACTTTTTGCCGTTTCTGCAAACGACGCTAAAAAACGACCGCAAGCTATTTTATAGAAAAATTTATGTTTTATTAACTAGAAGCAAGGAAAATTTATACGTTTCGATTCCAGAAAAGCTTGACGAAAATTTGCCTGCTGAGATAAAAGCATAATAGAAACGATAAAAAAATACGCAAGCATAGCAAAAGCTGCCGAAGGGCCGAGCAAAGACGAGAAAACCGCAAGCTCAAAAATAAAACTAGCCTCCATAAAACCCGTGCTAAGAGATATAAAAGACGGAGCCGAGCTAGTGATAGCCGGAAGCGAACTGTTTGCCATAATAGCGGGGCTATTTGGGTATAGCTTTAAATTTGGGCTTGCGACTACCAGTCAAACCGAAAAACCGATTTTATACCCATGTCTACATACTAAGTTTTATCAAAATTCGGCAGATTACGGTGTCTTATCTTATTTTGCAATCATGGCGATGGGTTTATTTTTTGTTTTTCTAGATTTTCTAGGCTTTACGTGTCCGATTTGATTTTTTGGGATATTCAAATATTCAAAAATATCTTCAAAGACATTAAGCCCTCGTATTGCTAATATTTTTGGATCCGCATACTCGGATTGCGAGTATGTACCCTGTGTCATATCGGGTGCATAACCAAGTATAGTTTTGGTTATTTTATATTTTACTTGATCTTCGATATCGTCTTTCCTTAGCCTTTTCGAATGTCCCATTAAATTTTTTAAAGTGTCTTGATATTCGATAAAATCCCTAGAATACAAATACTCATCAATCGCGTTAGCAAAATTTCCCCTAAGTCTATGGACGCTTACCGTATTATCTTTTATTACCTTATCTATTTCGGCATTGAGAGCTTTGGACAAAGTTCCTTTATTTGAATATATTTTTTTAATTTTTGCAATCCAGTCGTATTTGTAGAGATCTTTTAATAATGTATGCAATGGTATGTTTCTATAAAATATCTTATCGGCACCTTGCTTCGCGGTTTTTACCTTCAAAAACGGATGATCGCAATCCGTATAAAAACTATCTTTATTTAAATTATAAAATTCCTCCGTCCTGACACCCGTTAATAATAAAAATCTTAAACAATCTAATAGCTCTTTTCGTATGCCGCTATTTTTACCGCTAAATAATTCTTTTAACTCATCGAGAGTAAAATTTCTTTTATCCGTTGTATTTTTATCCACTTTATAGTTGCTAAGTTTTTCAAACGGATTACAACTCACATATTTTTCTTGCACTGCGTAATTAAAAAATTTTCTTAGTCTGCCTATTATATTATTTGCATTTCCCTTACTGGTTTTATCTTTTATATGCTTTTGAAAATTTTGTGCACGCAGTTGCTTTAATTCATAGATATTGTTGTTTTTCATATATTCTACTAATCTTTCAACGTCCTTTTTGTATCTCCCCAACGTATCATCAGAATACATCTGTTTATCCCCTTCGTGCATCTCATACAACTCATATGTTTCAAGCAAATCTATCTCTGGCTTAAGTTCATTATTTGCAGGCAATAGTTGTTTTTTACTTTTTGGTATTTTTTTAAGTGTTTCGCTCTCTAAGTACCCCGCAATATTGTCGGGTACAAATTGATTATTGATAAATCTGCCGCCTTTTACTTTTTCATCCGTTAAAATGCCGTACTTTATTACTTCTTCTGGTATATCGTAATTTTTAAGATCTATTACACCTGTTTTTGGCTCATTTTGCACATCAAGTTCGTTAACCGAATTCATGACGCTTTGAATTTTCATTGCAGTATCTTTGAAAACGACTTGAAGGTAATATTTGGTAGGTATTGAGTTGTTTAATTTTTTTAAAATATTCGCTCTTTTTCGCCATTTATCTTTGTCTTTTTTATTTCTGTCATAATTCTTTACGCAATAGTCCATATCTCTCTCAAGCTGCTCCTTATCTAGGGTGTTTCCGATAAAGCCCATCTTGATATTGTCTGTTTTGTTTATAAAAGCCTTTTCTATGCCAGAGTAAAACTCATAAAGCCTACCGAAGTCTGCGTTTTCTTCGTCAAGTAAATTTAAAATCTCTTTCTTCATATTTCACCTCTTTTTGCCAAATTATACATAACTAGCTAAAGATATTCAATAGAATTTCATCGCTAGAGACTGGAAAATATATTTAGACCATTCATAGCTTTTAACTTTGCTTTTAGCGAGATATCCTTGGCGTATACGTCTGTCGCTAGATCGGTAGCGTGCCCGAGTAGTACCGAGGTAACATCCGTAAAACCATTTTCTAAGGAGTAATTTTTAATAGCGGACGCAAAATTTGCCCTTAGCCTATGAAAGCTTACGTTGGAGTCCGGCAAAACGGCATGAATATGTTTGTTAAGCCTTTTTCCAAGATAATTACAATCGCTTTTACCTTTTTTTATTTTCGTTAACCACTTCATATCGCTTAGACGATATATATTTTTATGTATCGGCAGCTCTCTGAATTTAACATCTCCGCCTTTTTGCTTGGCAGTTTGAACTTTGATAATTTTAATACCGTCTCGCTCGCTTACGCTACTTTCATCTAAGCTCCAAATTTCGCTAAGCCTAAGTCCAGTGTGCAAGGCAAACGCCATATAATCTTTAAGCTCTTTTTTATCCGTCTTAAAAATCTTAACCAGTTCGTCCATGCTAAAATTATCCTTCGGCGATTTTTGATCTTTGGAAATTTTAAACGAGCTTAAAAGCTTAAACGGGTTTTGAGATATAAGGCCTATTTTGATAGCATAGTCAAACATTCTACTTGCGTAGCACGTGTAGTTATTGATGGTCTTTTTGTTAAGCCTTTTATTATTTAAGAGATGTAATTGAAAATCCTCGCAGTCTTGGTAAGAAATTTGGGTTATCTGCTTGTGCTTAAAATAAATGTCAAGTGCTTTGGCTACCCTCTGATAGTATCCGGTATTTTTACTATTTGACTTCTTACTTTCGTTTTGAGCGTATCTGGATGCTATATCCGTAAATTTTATCGATTTTCGTGTTTTCTTTGCCCTATCGTTTTCTTGACATTCTTTTCTATCGATAAACATATCGTTGTCGGCTTTGGTAATCCCATAAATGCCCGATATAACTTTTTCAAATATTTCTTTATATTCGGTCGTCGGTAGTCGATGCGATTTGTTTTTAATATTTTTTTGAATGTTGCGTATCTTGTATCTTAACGGTAAATCAATAAATTTTTTGGTTTGAACAGAATTACGTCTGTTATCGGCTTCGTTTTTTATTTTTAAAGCGATGGCTTTGGCCTCAAACTCATTGTCCGTAAATAGGCAATATTTGACGGTGATAATTTTATCATTTTTCAAGGCCTTATCGAAATAGTAGTAGCTTGGTCTATTTTTGATTCGAGTTATTAATTTAGAAGTCATTGCAAACTCCTAATCTAATAAGCAAACGATGTAACAGAAATCCAAATTCGGTGTAACAAAATAAAATCGTCCGAAATTTGAGACGAAAATATGGTGATATAGGCTGCTTAAAAATGCTGAAATACAGATATCTGAAGATATATTTTAAGAGTGGTTGTGGCCGGGAGATAGGGATTCGAACCCCAGGAGGCTTTCACACCTCAACGGTTTTCAAGACCGCCGCTTTCGACCGCTCAGCCATCTCCCGAAAATGAAGTTTTGTGATTATAGCGAACTTTGCTTAAAATTTACTATAACTATTCGGTTTTTTCTTTGACGTAAGTAGCGCCGTCGTTGATCTTTTCTTTAGTCCATTCTTTAGCGTTATGAGTGTCTTCTTTCACTCCATGCCATGTGTTTGAACAACCCATCATAAAAAACATAGCACATACTGCCAAAAGTATCTTTCGCATATTTTTCCTTTCTTAAATGGAGGCGACACCCGGATTCGAACCGGGGATCAAAGCTTTGCAGGCTCATGCCTTACCACTTGGCTATGTCGCCACCGTGATGGTGCCCGAGACCGGACTTGAACCGGTACGGTAAAAACTACCGAGGGATTTTAAGTCCCTTGCGTCTACCATTCCGCCACTCGGGCATCTGATGGAGCGGGAAACGAGATTCGAACTCGCGACCCCAACCTTGGCAAGGTTGTGCTCTACCCCTGAGCTATTCCCGCGTTAAAGATTGCAATGTTAGCCAAAATTTGCTTAAAATTTTATTTTTCTTAATGTTAATTTCAAAATTCTGTAAGGCTTAAAATTGTAAAATAGCAAATCCTTTGGGGTTATAGCTCAGCTGGGAGAGCGCTTGAATGGCATTCAAGAGGTCGGCGGTTCGATCCCGCTTAACTCCACCATCGTTTTTCACCACTTCCTTGCGCAGATTTATCACTATTTAAGATCCAAAAATCATATCCTAAATTCCATAAATCAAATTTGATTCTGATAATGCTTTATATTTTATTTAATAAATTTAGCATAAAATTACAACTTTCAAAGGACGATCCATGCTACTAAAACGCAACAAAATCATATTCAACATTCACCTCCTACTAGGCCTCATAGCCGCACTTCCGCTACTTATAATGACGCTGAGCGCGCCGTTTGTTTCATATAGGGCTCAGATCGCCGACCTCATCAACGAAAGTAGCGTAAATTTACCTAAAAGCGACAAGCCCGACCTTAAAATGAGCGAAATTTTGACAAAATTTAAAGGACAAACGAATTTTCAAACGCTAAATTCTATACAAACCGGCGGCGACAACACCGCCTATCGCATAAGCGTCACAAATAACGGCAAAATTTTAAACTATTTCGTCGATCCTCGTAGCGGTGAAGTGATCGGCGAGGACAACGGCGAAAATTTCAAACGCATCGTGCTTAGCCTGCACCGAAATTTAGGCCTAGCGCTCATAAACGACAACATCAGCGCAAACATCGGTAAGCAAATCGTCGCCGTAAGCTCGATAATCATGAGCCTGCTGATGATAAGCGGCATTTGGCTCTATGCGCCGCTCATTAAGAAAAATTTCAAAGAGGCGCTTAAATTTAACCTCAAAGCCAAAGGCTACGCGCTGTTTTACAAGCTTCACGCGAGCCTTGGCTTGTGGGTGAGCGTGGCACTCATCGTGATGCCGCTAACAGGGCTTTACTGGTCGTATGGCTGGGTGCGAAGTAGCGTAAATGCGGCCTTTGGCGTCAAAATGGTCCCAAAAAAGATGCCGCCTAAAAATCAAGCGCCGACGCAAATTTCTAAATTTCAAGAGATCGATAAGACTATGGAAATTTTTGTCGCGGGCACTGAGGGTAACTTTACCGCTTTGACGATAAACGTACCGGACGCAAATTCCACCATTTACTCCATCTCTTACTCGCCAAAAGAGAGCCAAAAGATCGGCAGTCTCAAGATCGATACCACTACTGGCGAGATAAAAGAGCGCAAGCTGCTCACAAAAGACGATCTCGTGCCTCAAGGCAAGAAATTTAGCCAAAAGGTCTTAAGGGTGCACACGGGAGAATTTTTAGGTAAGCTTGGTCAGGTGCTATTCGCGTTTATCTGTCTCATCGGTGCGTCGCTATTTTTGACGGGCTTTTTGATGATGTTTAAGCGTATAAATAAGCGCTAAATTCGGCTTTAAAATTTTAGACCATAGCCTTGGCGGCCAAAATTTATATATTTTTTGATAAAATCGCTCTTTGATCCACTAAATTTAAGAGAGAAAAAATGAATCGAAAACGCATCTACAATCCAAGCTCGAACGAAAATTTAACCGATCGACGCGTATTTAACGGCAATCCACACGGTATTTTAAATTTCACCAAGGCAAAATACCAGTGGGCGCTCAAGCTTTGGGATCTAATGGAGGCCAACACCTGGTTTCCCAAAGAGGTCGATACCACCGACGACGTGCGCGACTACGCCTACAACCTCACGGACGCCGAAAAACGCATGTATGACCTCGTGTGGAGTCAGCTCATCTCGATGGACAGCTTTCAGACGAACAACCTCGCCGACAACATCAACCCCTACATCACCGCCCCCGAGATCAACGCCGTGCTAAGCCGCCAAGCCTACGAGGAGGCAAACCACTCCAAGTCCTACGCCGTCATGGTCGAGGCGATCTGCGATAACACCGACCTCATCTACGAGATGGAGAAGCACGACGAGGTCTTACGCGAGAAAAACGACTACATTTCAAGCGTCTATGAGGAGCTAGCGGGCGAAGTCACGGACGAGAAGCTACTGCTTGCCATGGTGGCAAATCAAATTTTAGAGGGCATTTACTTTTACAGCGGCTTTACGGCGATCTACGCGCTGGCACGCGCGGGCAAGATGCTAGGTAGCGCACAGATGATACGCTTTATCCAGCGCGACGAGATCACGCATTTGCTGTTGTTTCAAAATATGATAAATTCCGTGCGCGCCGAGAGAAGCGATCTTTTCACGCCCGAAATGGAAGAGAAAATTTACGATATGTTTGAAAAGGCGGGCAACCTCGAAATCAAATGGGGTCGCTACATCACGCAAAATCAGATCATGGGCTTTACCGACGACATCATCGAGGAATACATCCACTATCTAGTCGATCAGCGTCTAGTCGCCATCGGGCTAAAACGCAAATATAACGCCAAACACCCGATCAAATGGGTCGATGATTTTGCTAAATTTAACGATCAAAAGAGCAACTTTTTTGAGAGTAAGGTTACTAATTACAGCAAGGGTAGTTTGAGTTTTGATGATTTTTAGGCGGATCAACCCTGTCGCAAAGCAACACCCGCCCGCCCCTTGATAAATTTTAAAATTTATAAAATCGAGATTTGATATTTTTTCTAGGGAGGTGCGGCTAGAACGTTTTGTTTACGGTCGTGAAGCGTCTTGAAAAGGGAGGATACGAGCAGTATTCGAGTAGTGCAACGAAGTAGAAAAACCGCCCATGTCCCTTAGACAAACGCCGACCCCAGCACGTTCAAGGTTGCTACCTTAAGATGGGGTTAAAATTTAAGGCTCTGTTTCTAATAAAGTAAAGCGAAGTCAAACCTTGTGAAGCGACGCTATCGCCGCCGATTTACAGGGAAGCGACAGCTGACCGCGTAAATCGTGCTACATGTTCGGCGTCTTGCGGAGTGAACAGGGTTTGCGAAGCAGACATCAATACTCTGATATAACAGAGCCAAATTTAAAAAGGAAAAAATGAATCTTTTAAGCGTGGTTTTAAAAGCCAAAAACGCAAACGATCGCACTGAGGAGCTCGTAAATTTTATTAGCGAGGCTCCCCAAAATTCGCTCATCCTCGCGAGCGAGCTTTGTATCAGCGGCTATGACTTCGACGGCTTTTTCGCGGGCGCGAACGCACAGATGCTTGGCGGAGCGATCGGCAGCTTTGACGCGATACTTTTTGAGACACTTCAAGATGCCCTCAGTCCCGAGAAATTCCTCGCTCTCACGCACCTAACGAGCCTAAATCGCGCCAGCGGACTAGCCAAAATCTCGATCACGCAGCCGCATAAAACGCAAATTTACAACGAATTTATCCTGCTAAACAGTCAAAACGTCTTCTACACGCAAAACAAAGCCATGCTCTTTCGCCCAAACCGCGAGCACGAAATTTTCGCCGCGGGCGACGCGTCGGCGATACGCCCGTTTGACTTTCGCGGGCTAAAAGTAGGCGTACTCATCTGCTTTGAGCTGCGTTTTGCCGAGCTTTGGGCGCAGCTAAAAGGCTGCGACATCATCCTAGCGCCTGCGATGTGGGGCAAGGAGCGAGAGGACGCGTATCTTACGCTTTGCAAGGCACTTGCGCTGGCAAACGGCTGCTACGTCGTGGCATCAAGCGCACTGATGTTAGAGTTTTCGGGCGTGTTTTTGCCGACGGGAGAACTCGTAAAAAGCGTAGAATTTGACCCGAATCTAATAACCTCGGTAAAGAAAAATTTAGGAATTTTATAAAATTTCACTCTACTCTACGAGTGCCTGACTACAAACAAAAAGCTACTAAGCGCTACCAAAATAGAAACATCCGTATCGTAGCGCTCGTGAAGCGAGTGAGATCTGCAAAGCGTTCGTTTAAAGATTTTAAAGTATCTTGCAAGTTTTATTTACATATAATACGAATTTAATTTTCATTTAGGATATGACTTTGACATCCCTCGAAGAGATAAAATGCCAGAATTTAGCCGATGAGATCGCAGACGAGATCACACTCGCACCGGCCGTTTATAAAGCCATCGCAACGACAGAGAGAGAAATTTTCGTTCCGATAAAAACGCACGCCTATAAGCTGGACGCGCAGCCGATCTTGGGCAATCAATGGATCAGCTCGCCACTGACTGTGGCAAAGATGACGCTTGCGCTAGAGTGCGACAAAGGCATCGACAACGTGCTAGAGATCGGCTGTGGCAGCGGCTATCAGGCGGCCATACTTGGCAAGCTGGCGCATAGGGTATTTAGCGTGGAACGCATAGAAAAGCTGGCTATGGAGGCCAAAAAACGCTTCGAAGCGCTAAAGATACGTAACGTGCATGTGCGCTACGACGACGGTAACAACGGCTGGAAGAGCTACGCACCGTTTGACCGTATCCTGATATCGGCGGCCACTGATAAGGTCGGACAAAATCTCTTCAACCAGCTCAAAAACGGCGGCATTTTGGTCGCTCCGATCAAAAAACATGAGAAGCAATTCATCGTGAAATTTAAAAAAGACGAGAGCGGCAATATCAGCGAGAGCGTATTTGACGAGTGTTTGTTCGTGCCACTTCTAAGCGGACGAGAGTAGCGAAACTATAATAAAAATTTAAATCTAAAGGTTGTATAGTTGCTCTATATCTTTTTAAAGAAGCAACCATGGCAAAAGATGCAGAGTTAGTAAATTTCTCCGAGGAATACGAGCTAAACAACATCCTCAAAAAGCACGGCAAGTCCCAAAGTGAGGTGAACCGCAAAATTTTATGTGAGCTTGGCAAAGAGTACAAGGAAAAGCTTGGCAAGAAAATTTTAAGCCAAGATGAGTTTGGCGAATTCGTTAAAAAGAATTTGGCGAAATTAGCCTAAATTTCGGGGCGTTTTGCCCCGTCAAATTTATCTCTCGTGCAAATTTAGCGTTTGCAGTCTGCTTCGTAGCGCGTCAAGACCTCTTC
Source organism: Campylobacter curvus (assembly GCF_013372125.1). Lineage (NCBI taxonomy): Bacteria > Pseudomonadati > Campylobacterota > Epsilonproteobacteria > Campylobacterales > Campylobacteraceae > Campylobacter > Campylobacter curvus. The sequence continues at coordinate 1,901,209 of NZ_CP053826.1, forward strand.
AAAAATTTTACCCGTTTGCGTCTCATACACCCATCTCATATCAAAAGTCCCAAGCCCCAATATATTTAGCACATCTATGCCGTACAGCGTCATAACTTTTTTACAATAAAACTCTATCGTGCCGTGTCTTATGACCTCTTTTAGCTCTTGTTTTTGTTTGCCAGCCAGCTTGTCAAAGTCAAAATTTTCAAAATTTTTTAAGACATATCTTTGCGTGACGACGCTATTTTTGCAGGTTACTTCCTTTAACGACACATCGCTAGATGGCTTTGCTGGGCTTGTTTTTAGATTAAACAATATCCCTTGCATACCCACATCGCCGCAAATATCCCTACCAAACAGCACCGCTACAAATATCGCGCAAAAAAAGATTTTTTCATTTTTGTCCTTTAAATTTAAAGGTTCCGTTATAATAAATCATTGACATTTGCTTCACTTCTACTTTGTAGTTGCGAACGAAGTGAAGTTAAGCCTTAGCACGATTTTTTCTGCTTCGCATTGCTCGCAGCTTTTCAAGACGCTTCGTTGCACTCGCAACCGCAAGCGGACCGCATTCAGCCTTACGGCTTCTCTGAAAATCGGCGGCGATAGCGTCGCTTCACAAGGTTTTACTCGAATGCTGTTCGCATTCTCCTGCTTTGAAAGTTAAAAATCAATGAAATATTTTAACAGAGCCTAAAATTTTAAAAATTGATACTTTAAAAATAAAGCCATATCAATAGGAATTTTAGCATTCAAACAAGGCAAAGCAAGCTAAATTTAGCCCGCCTAAATTTACAAAACTTCTCTTATCAAAAGCTGTGGCGTGACAAGCCCACGAAATGAATTTTTAGAGATAGAAAAGATGATGTTTATGCTCTCGCCGACTTTGACGTGGCGCGTGAAGTTAAAAAACAGCGCCTCAAGGGTCTTGTCGTCTTTTTGCAATATGAGCTTGAGGTGATTTTGATCGCGGCCGATCAGCTTTTCGTTTTTGACGACAGCACCGTCGATCCTAAATATCGGGCGCGGATTTTTCTGCCCGTATGGCTCGTAAAGCTCCAAAATTTCAAGTAGCTCAAAGTCGATCTCTTTGGCGCTTATATCGCCCAAAAGCTCGTCCGAGCTGGCAAACTGATGCAAGTCCATCAAAAAGCAGCTTTTGTTTATCTCCTCTTTAAATTTCTGCAAATTCTCAGGCGCAATCACAAGGCCGGCCGCGCCTTTGTGCCCGCCGTAGCTGTTTAGCAGGTCTTCATGCTTTGCGATGAGCGCGAGGATATCGAGCTTGCCTATACTTCTGGCACTGCCTTTGGCCCTGCCTCTATCTATACTAAAAACGATGGCCGGCTTTGAAAAGTGCTTTGCCAGGCGGCTCGCGACGATACCGATGACGCCCTCGTGCCACTGCTCGCCCCACGTGACGATGATCTCGTCATCATCTCTCACGTCCTTTAGCGAGCATTCAAAAAGTGCGCGCTCCTCCTCTTTGCGGGAGTTGTTAAAGTCGATTATCATATCAAGATAATCATACGCTTTATCAATTGTCTTTGCGCGTAAGAAATCAAACGAATTCATCGCATCGTCCATACGCCCGGCGGAATTTATGAGAGGAGCGATAAGAAAGCTGATATCATCGCACTCAAATTTATCCTTACCGTAAAATTCCTTTATCGCGCGAAATGCAGCCCGTTTGGAGCTATTTAGTCTGTTTAGCCCCAGTCGCACCAGCATCCTGTTCATATCGCGAAGCTCCATCATATCGGCGATTATGGCGATGGCTAAAAGCTCCAGGAATTTACTCATATCGTAGTTTAGCTTGCACACATCCTTTAGCGCACCGACTAGATACCACGCTACCTCAGCGCCGCAAATTTCGATATTTGGGAAGGTGCAGCCGGGCTGCTTTGGGTTGATGATCGCGTAGGCTTCCGGCATCACGGGCGGGGGCATGTGATGATCGGTGATGATGAGATCGATGCCGCGTGCTTTGCAAATTTGCGCCGCATCGTTCGCGCTGATGCCGTTGTCGACGGTGATGATGAGCTTTACGTTTTCATCTAGCTCTTCGATAATGTCCGGGTTTAGACCGTAGCCGTCCTTGAAGCGATTTGGGATACGCACTTGATAGTTGCCAACCCCCAGATCGTCAAAAAATTCTGCCAGTATCACGCTAGAGACAACGCCATCGACATCATAGTCCCCGACGATGACTATGAGTTCGTCTTTTTGCATCGCCTCTTTGATACGCATCGCGCCTTTAAAGATATCCTTTAGGGCGCTTGGAGTAGGAATTTGCGAAAGCTTTTTGTGGATATCGTTACTAAATCTAAGCTCCAATAAATTCCTGATATCTTCCTTACTTAACATGATTTGCTATGCTGGCGCGGATGAAGCCAAGTATAGTCGGGTTTGGCCTGGTCAGACGGGAGGTAAATTCAGGATGACACTGCACGCCGACGAACCACGGATGATCTTTTAGCTCGATAGCCTCGATCAGCCCGTCGCTTTCGCCGCTTACTATCAGCCCGGCTTTTTCAAATTCCGCCCTATATTTCGGGTTTGCCTCGTAGCGATGACGGTGGCGCTCTTTTATCTTCTTGGCTCCGCCGTAAATTTTACTTAAAAGTGAATTTGCCTTTATGTCCCACTCATAGGCTCCTAGCCTCATCGTCCCGCCAAGCGGGCTTTTGTACGTGCGGATCTGCTTTTTACCGCTTACGTCGATGAAGCTGTCTATCAGATAGATGATAGGATTTTTGCATTTTGCGTCAAATTCTATGGAATTTGCATCCTCTAAATTCAGCACGTCTCTTGCAAATTCTATCATCGCAAGCTGCATGCCAAGGCAAATTCCAAGATAAGGGACTTTATTCTCGCGAGCAAATTTTATCGCCTGCATCTTGCCTAAAACGCCGCGCTCGCCAAAGCCGCCGGCGACTAAGATCCCGTCCACGTCTTTAAGCAGCTCGTTTACGTTGCCGGGCTCGATCTTTTCGCTGTCTATCCATTTTAAATTTACTCTCGTATCAAGATTTGCTCCTGCGTGAATGATGCTCTCAGTCAGGCTCTTGTAGCTCTCTTTTAGATCGACGTATTTACCCACGAAGGCTATCGTAGTCTCGTTTGTCGGAGCTATTATGCGTTTAACGAGGCTGTCCCATTTCGACATATCTGGCTTTAGCTCGCCAAGGCCTAAATTTTCAGCGATCGGCGTTAAAATATCTTGTTTTAAAAACGAAAGCGGGATCTGATAGATACTCGCGCTGTCGCTACTTTCGATGACGCAGTTTTTCTCCACGCCGCAGCTTGAAGCGATCTTGTCCTTTAGCTCGCGGTTTAACGGCATTTCCGAGCGGCAGATGATCATATCGGGGCTTATGCCGATACGGCGCAGCTCGCCCACGCTGTGCTGTGTAGGCTTGGTCTTTAGCTCGCCTGCGACCTTTATAAAAGGCACGAGCGTGAGATGGATATTCATCGCGCGTTTTTTGCCGACCTCTATCCTAAGTGCGCGGATAGCCTCTAAAAAAGGCAACCCCTCTATATCGCCGACCGTCCCGCCGATCTCGACGATGAGGACGTCATTGCCCTCGCCCGCTTTTTTGATGCGATCCACGATCTCGCCTACGATGTGCGGGATGACTTGTATCGTTTTGCCAAGATAATCGCCCCTGCGCTCCTTTTCTATGACGGCGCTATAAACGCGTCCGGTGGTGAAGTTGTTTTTTTGAGACAAGCTCTCGTCTAAAAAACGCTCGTAATGTCCCAGATCAAGGTCCGTCTCCGCTCCATCATCAGTCACGAAAACCTCGCCGTGTTCAAGCGGACTCATCGTGCCCGGATCTACGTTGATATATGGATCGGCCTTTAGCATACTCACCTTTAACCCTACGTTTTTTAAAAGCGTGGCGATAGATGCGGCTGCGATACCCTTACCAAGCGAGCTCAGCACGCCTCCGGTGATAAAAATATACTTCGTCTCTTTAGCCATGAATTTTCCTTAAATTTATTATTTTTTAGATGTGTCGATTATACCTTTTAAATATTTAGTAAGGTATTAAGTCATTGTGAAATTTAAAAATTATTTTTTAAGTTTTTTTGTTATACACTTCCAAAATCATGATAAAACGATACTTAAACAACATCGCGTCTTTATATATAGACGGCTTTAAGGGCATGAAGCTGGGTAAAAAGCTATGGCTCATAATAGCGATAAAGCTTATCATAATGTTTGGCATACTTAAAATTTTTCTTTTCAATGAAACGTTAAATACAAAATTTGAGACCAACGAGGAAAAAAGCGACTTCGTTATCAACAGTCTCACAAAGGAATAAAATGTCTGATTTGGCTTCGGTTGACTGGTCTAGGGCTCAGTTCGCGCTAACCGCGATTTATCACTTCATCTTCGTCCCGCTCACACTGGGGCTTAGTTTCATCGTCGCGATAATGGAGAGCATCTACGTCAAGACGGGCAGCAAACAATGGCTTGATATAACGAGGTTTTGGCTCAAGCTCTTTGGTATAAATTTCGCTATCGGCGTGGCCACCGGCATCATAATGGAATTTGAGTTTGGCACCAACTGGGCAAATTACAGCTGGTTCGTGGGCGACATCTTCGGTGCACCGCTTGCGATCGAGGGATTGCTCGCATTTTTCCTAGAGAGCACGTTTTTTGCGGTCATGTTCTTTGGCTGGAACAAAGTCAGCAAGAAATTTCACCTCGTCTCGACCTGGCTTGTCGCGATCGGCTCAAATTTAAGCGCGCTTTGGATACTCATCGCAAACGGCTGGATGCAGTATCCAATAGGTATGAAATTCAACCCTGATACCGCCAGGATGGAGATGCAAAATTTCCTAGACGTCGCACTAAATCCGGTCGGTATCATAAAATTTCTACACACCGTCACCAGCGGATACTCTATCGCGGCGCTTTTTGTGATCGGAATTTCAGCCTGGTTTTTGCTGAAAGGACGCAACGTCGTGATGGCTAAAAAAAGTATCGTCGTAGCGGCCAGCTTTGGACTGATAACGTCTGTATTTTTGCTATTTAGCGGCGATGAGAGCGCGTATCAAGCTGCAAACAAACAGCCTATGAAGCTAGCTGCGATGGAGGGGCTTTATAAAGGCGAGACAAATGCCGGCCTCGTAGCGATGGGGATTTTAAACCCCAACAAAAAAGCGGGCGATGATAAAGAGGCGTTTTTACTCGAGCTAAAGGTGCCTTATGCGCTTGGGCTCATGGCTACTAGAGGCATAAACAACTTCACTCCGGGCATCGACGACATCATCTACGGCAACGAAAAAGAGGGCATCGAAAGCGCAGCCAGCAAGATGGAAAAAGGAAGGCTCGCAGTAGATGCTTTAAGAGCCTACAAAGATGCCAAAAAAGCGGGCGATGAGAGCGTGATGGCAAGCTCAAAGCAAACTTTGGAGCAAAATTTAAAATTCTTAGGCTACGGCTACATCAAAAATGTCGAGGATCTCGTACCTCATGTCGGGCTCACGTTTTATAGCTTTCACGTGATGGTCGCACTTGGCACTTATTTTATCGCACTATTTGCGCTGACTTTGTTTATGTGCCTTTCAAGCAAATTTGACATCGTAAATTTCAAAAAGTTACTTTGGCTGTGCGTATTTACCATACCGCTTGGCTTCGTGGCGGCTGAGGCCGGCTGGATAGTGGCCGAGGTCGGGCGTCAGCCTTGGGTCATACAAGATCTCATGACCGTGGGCGTAGGAGCTACGAATTTAGCCGATACGAATATCAAAATTTCAGTCGCGTTGTTTACGATACTCTTTACCGTGCTTCTCATCGCTGAAGTCAAAATCATGCTAAAGCAAATAAAGATAGGATTTGAAAACCATGCATAGTCTCTCACTCGAAACTTTACAAATTTATTGGTGGTTCATAGTCAGTCTGTTAGGCGGGCTACTCGTGTTTATGATGTTTGTTCAAGGCGGCCAAACGATGATATTTTCACTCGGTAAAAACGAGATACAAAAAGATATGCTCATAAACTCGATCGGACGCAAATGGGAGCTCACATTCACTACGCTCGTGATGTTTGGCGGAGCGTGCTTTGCGGCGTTTCCGCTATTTTACGCGACGAGCTTTGGCGGAGCGTACTGGGTCTGGCTAGCGATACTTTTTTGCTTCATCGTCCAGGCCGTCAGCTACGAATACCGCAAAAAGCCCGATAACTTCCTGGGCGCAAAAACCTATGAAATTTTCCTTTTCATAAACGGCTCGGTGGGAGTGATACTGATAGGTATGGCCGTTAGCACGTTTTTTGCCGGTAGTGACTTTGTACTAAACGACCAAAATTTCGTCCAATGGCAAACCCCTTGGCGTGGGCTTGAAGCACTCGCAAACCCGATGCTTTATCTACTGGGGCTTGCTATGTTTTTCCTCTCTCGCGTGGGCGGGGCGCTTTATCTCATAAACAACATTGACGACGAGGAATTTAGAGCAAACGCCAGAAAGGCGCTTTTGAAAAATACGATCGCATTTTTGCCGTTTTTCCTTGCATTTCTTGCGTGGGTGCTAATGAAAGATGGGTTTGGATACGACAAAGACGGCATCGTTAGCATGGTAAGCTACAAATACGCTTTAAATTTGATCCAGATGCCATGGATCGCAGCTGCGATGATAGTTGGCATCTTGCTCGTGCTGTATGGAATTTTTAGAGGAGCATTTAGCAAAAGCATCTATGGGATTTTACCTTACGGCGTAGGCGTGATACTCGTCGTGACCGCGCTATTTTTGATAACAGGGCTAAACGATACGGCATTTTATCCGTCATTTAACGACCTTCAAAGCTCACTTACCATCAAAAATGCGAGCTCCAGCCACTATACTCTTGGCGTAATGGCGTATGTGAGCCTGCTAGTTCCGGTCGTCTTAGCGTATATATTTGTAGTTTGGTGCGCGATAGACAGCAAAAAGATCACGCAAGACGAGATCGCAAACGATCACCACGCATACTAGGAGAAAAGATGATACACTCTTTGATATTTCTTATACTTTGGCCGGTGGCACTCATCGCTGGCTATAAATTTGCGTTTTTTAGCGTAGCAAAATTTGAAAAAATGACTGATAAAAATCAATAACCTACTCCTAAATTTGGCGGTATAAATTTACCGCCAGCTCCTTTATGATTTAAAACCTTTAAAGCTATAATACCAATACCAAATTCCCCCAAAGGATACTATCATGAAAATTTTACTTTCTATATTAGCAGATAATAGAGATGCTGTTTGTATATTAAGGTTTAACCAAGAACTATAAAAGATTATAACCACAAGATATCCAAATTTGGCCTTGCTGAAGACAAGGCCAAATTTTATCTACCCCTCTTTAAAGCAAATTCCGCATCCGCCGATCGGGTAATGCCAGTCGAGCTCACCTTTGTTCGCTAGCGCAAAACAGGTGCCACACTCCAAGCAAGCCGCATACGACGCGCTCACATCGCCGTTACTCTCCTGAGTATAAACGTGCGCAGGGCAAATATCCACCAAAAGCTTGCCTATACCGCTTTTTTTCAAATTTTCCTGATTTATCTTTATATGCGAATTTTTCTCATCCAAATAATATAAATTTTTATTCAGCCTCTCGGTCACATTGCCAAAATTTACCATTTTTTATCCTTTTATAAAGATTTCAAGCCCACAAACGCATCTCTTACGAGCTCGCTAAATTTTATCTTCGAGCTCTTAAATGCGTCAAACGCAACCTTTCGCAAAGGCCTTCTTGGTGTCAGATCGTGGTTATAAACTCCGTAAAGCACATCGGCTAAAAGCAAACCGTAGTCCTTATAAAGGCGCTTCGTCTCTAAAAAATGCGGCGCTTTTTCATACGTCTTCATATCGAGCCCGACCCAGTTTTTATCAAGCTCACTTTTATAAACGTCCATAGCGCTTTGAGAAAAATCATCTTTTTCAAACGCCATTTTTATGGTGTTTGCAGCCGCCAGTCCAGACCCAGCCGCTAGATCCATTCCGCGCACCGTAAAGCCCGTATTTAGCGCAAATCCAGCCGCATCTCCCACTATAAGAAGCCCCGGCTTTGCGATGCACTCTTTTATCATCGCGGGTCCATCCTCCATTATCAAGTGACAGCCGTATTCTAGGAGTTCGCCGCCATCGATGAGCGGTGCGATAGCTGGGTGCGAGAGATAATAATCATGAAGTTGGGAGGATTTAAATCCGCTACTTGCCATATCTTCAAGCTGAAGCACGACGCCAAGCGATATAGACTCGGCGTTCGTGTATAAAAAGCCGCCTCCTGCTACGCCTTTGGTAGCGTCTCCTACTATCGCATACGCCGCGCCCTCATCATCTTTTAGATGAAATCTGTCTTGTATCGTCTTTTTAGGCAGGGCGATGACTGATTTCACGCCTACGGCTAGGCGTTTTGGAGGCTGCTTTTGCCTGACGCCCGCATCGACTGCTAAAAATGAATTCACTCCATCAGCCAAGACGACGACCTTAGCCATCAGCTCGTCGTCTCCGGCTTTGACCCCTACAAATTTATCGCCCTCTTTGATGAGAGAATCGACCTTTACGCCAGGCATTATCATCACGCCAGCCTCCTCGCATTTTTGCGCGAGCCACGCGTCAAATTTAGCCCTCAGCACGCTTACGGCATTTACCGGTTTTGCCAAGCGCTCATCGTAATAATCGATATTCACCGCTGAGGTTTCATTTAAAAAGCTCACGATATTATGAGTTATACGCCTTTCTATCGGGGCTTCTTCTATGAAATTCGGGAAAATTTCCTCCATCACGCGGCAGTAAAATGCGCCGCCGGATAAATTTTTAGAGCCCACTTCGCTTCCACGCTCTATAAGGACGACTTCCTTGCCGTCCTTTGCTAACTCATACGCGCACACTAGACCTGCTATACCGCCGCCAACGACGACGACATCAAGCGTTTCATCAGCCATTACTCGCTCCTTTAAAGCTCTTTGGAGTTTATTCTTGCGCTTATATCATCGGCTGCAAGCCAACCAGAAGTTAGCGCAAAACCGTTAGCCGAGCCTGGCACAGGAAGCGCATAAGACTCGCCATACATACCGCCCGCATCGCAGCCGACGACATATAGACCAGGGATAGGATCTCCATTTTCATCAAGTGATCTCATGCACTCGTCTATTTCAAGCGCACCCATAGTTATCATTATGCCCGTTTCCATTTTGATGGCGTAAAACGGAGCTTTCCTGATAGGATAGAGATATTTTTTCTCTTTATAAAATTTATCATCCACGCCAAGGTCGCAAATTTTATTGTATTCATCGACTTGCGATTTTAACATAGTGCTATCTACACCCATTTTTGCGGCAAGCTCCTCTATCGTGCCAGCCGAGACGACATTCGTGCGAGCAGCGTCAGCTGCATCGGCCGCTATTTCAGTCGGTAAATTTACGAGCTTTTCATAGTTTCTGACGTAAATTCCAAGACCGACCTCGTTTCCTGCATTTACTAGGTGCTCTATGGCTTCTTGTCCCAAGACCGACCAAAACATAGAGCCATGAAGCGATGCGACCATATCGCCCGCATTACCGAAATTTAGCCCGATTTGCTCATTTACGAAGCGTTTTGCGTCTTTATCGACCCAAAAATACGGCTGAAAGCCTGCGGCATTGGTATGGCTCGTGATCGTCTTGTCTCTCATGAAAGGAAAAAGTAGTCTCGTTCCGATATTTGAATTTAACGCTCCGCCCGCATTTAGCACCATGCGTATGCCGTCGCCTGTATTGCCCGCACCTCCTACGTTTATGACTCGCTCACCGATGTTATGCTTGCCGTATTTATTCATCATTTCAGGATTATTTGCATATCCGCCGGTAGCCACTACGACAGCCTTTGCACCGAGTAAGACCTCTTCATTGTTTGCATCTACGGCTTTGACGCCGATGATCTTTCCGTCTTGTTTTAAAATTTCAACAGCAGATGTCGATAAAAACAGATCCACTCCGCGCCTTACGGCGTCCGCCTCTAAAAGTTCGATGACGCGCGCTACTTCGCCCTCTGGTAGGTGCCAAGTGACGAGCTCGCCTGGTTGATCTGGCGCTGTGACCTCGACGTTTTCATACACTGCGCCTTCTTCACGCATTTTTACTATCGTTTTATCGGCATTATGGACGAATTTTGACACCAAAGCAGGCTTTGCCCTCCAATGAGAATAATCCATATAGGTGTTAAACGCTTCTTCTTTGCTTACGTGTATGCCTCTTTTTTCCTGCTCGTCAGACTCGAATGCCGCGTGCCCTTCGGCAAAAGACGAGCTACCGCCCGTAGTCGCCTCTTTTTCCAAAACGGCGCAAGTGTTGCCGTTTTTTGCAGCCTGAACGGCAGCCGAAAGTCCTGATCCGCCACCACCGATAACCACTACATCGTAATGTGCGTCAAATTCCATTTTTTATCCTTTTAATTTTTAAGGGCGTCTTGAACCGCCGGTATGACCTCATAAAGATCGCCTACTATGCCGTAATCAGCGGACTTAAATATCCTAGCGTCAGGGTCTTTATCGACCGCTACTATTATCTTTGCACCTCTTACGCCCTCTAAATGTTGAGGAGCGCCTGAAATTCCCACCGTAAAGTAAAGCTTTGGTGAAATTTTCTGACCTGAACGTCCGATGTAGCACTCCTTTGGCATCCAGCCAAGATCGTCTGCGATCGGCATCGAGCAACTCACTTCGGCATTTAGCGCCTCTGCCAAAGACCTTATGAGCGCGATATCGTCTTTTGACTTCACGCCCCTACCAAAAGATACGACCCTAGAAGCTTCCAGTAAGCCTGATTTTTCAGAGCCTAAATTCTGGCTTTTCATATCCATTTGATAGCTCTCACCGTCAAGCGTTTTTATCTCTACGCTTGAACCGCTTGGCGCTTCGACATCTTTGCCGTCATAAAAGGCAACGACTGGTTTGTCGCTTTTTAATGTCTCTAAAACATGACCACCAAGTGCGCTTTGAGTGACGACTAGCGAGTCATTTTCAAATTTAGCCTCCGTGACATTTGGTATAGCGACCCCGTCAAGTGCCGCTGTAACGGCTCCTGCTACTATCTTCGCTCCCGGAGCGAGACTTGCTAAAACAAGCTTTGGAGCTAAATTTTTTATTTCCGCTGCCACCGCTTTTGCCTTTGACTCGGGCAAATTCGTCTCGGCGAATATCACCGAGCTAACGCCGCTAGCAGCGACTTTATCCGCTAAATTTTTAGAACCAAGCACCACGGCGCAGACATCGCCTAAGCTTTTAGCGATATTTAACATGCCGCCAAACGGCGCTTCATCAGTTACGATCATACAAATACTCATAGCAATACTCCCTCTTTTTTCAATGCATCTACTAGTTTTTTAGCCGCACTTTGTGCGTCCTCGTTAAACAGCGTAGTGTGCTTAGTCTCAGGCACGCTTAATTTAAGCGAGACGAATCTATCTTTTAGCTCCACTCCAAGCTCGGCAGAAGCGACGTTGTTTATCGGTTTTTTCCTCGCCATCAGCATATCTTTCATGCCGGGAGCATTTTTCTCCTCGGTCTGAGCCACCACGCCAAGCACGGCTGGGGTCTTAACCGTGATGGTCTGCTCTTCGTTGCCGATATGTCTTGTAGCTACGATACTATCAGCAGTCGCGCTCGCAGAGATCACACTACCAACAGCGCTAAATCCAAGCTCGCCCGCCAAGCAGCCTGCAACCATAGGATACGCCGCACAATCTCCTATAACGACCACATCCACATCGCCTATCTTTTTGATAGCGGCGGCTAAAATTTTAGCTACCAACGCCTGATCGTCTAAATTTGGCGCGTCAGCCACGCTGAATGTCTCTTTCACACCGCGCGCAAGTATCCAGCTAGCATCGCCGTCCCCGATGCAAACTCCGACTATATCGGCATTTGTGCCACTTGCGATGTTTTTAGCTACCGCAAGTGCGGCAGGGTCGTCCTCTAGCGCCACCATTTTCGCACCGCGCCAATCAACGTTACCGTCACTGCGTACGACGGCTGACTCGGGGTCTCTGCCCCACTTATACACTACGGCTATTTTCATGTGTTTTCCTTTCGTCTATCGTTGCGATAGGTTTGAATTTTGAAATTTTATGACTGACTAGCCAGTCATTTATTTAGTAGAATAGTAATCCTTTTTACATTAATTACAGCTTAAAAATTTGATTTTTTGCTAAAATTTCTGTATTTTAATAATTAAGTCAAAAATTTTAGTAATAAATAAGCAACAATACTGTTATAATAACGCTTTTTGCATAAAGGGGACAGGGTGGCAAAGGTCGTAGATAAAGAACTGATGAGAGAAAATATAATAAAAGCGGCGGTCGCAACGTTCCTAAAAAACGGTGTGAACAGCACGACGATGGAGCACATTGCAAAAGAGGCGGATATCGCAAAAGGCACTTTGTATCTGTATTTTTCATCAAAACAAGATCTAGTCTCTGCGTGCAACGTCGATCATTACACAAGCCTAAAATCGTCCTTGATACCTAAAAAAATGCTTCCGAGCCTTGATGATTTCTTAAAACATATAGAAAAAAATCTCTTCATCAACAAAAAAAGAGCCGAATATGTAAAAATTTTCTTCGAGGCGTTTGGGGCGCAGCTAAATAGCAAAGATTTTACCGACGAATACAATCTATTTTTCGAAGAGATCGCCGCCTTTTACGAGCAAAATTTAAAATTTTTGATAGAAAAAGGTGAGGCCGACGCCGATATCGACACTTTCACACTAAGTAGAGCCATAGTCAGCATGATGGACGGACTCACCTTGCATAGAGGATTTTTCAACATCGAAAATACCAAATATAACGGCATGGTAAGAGATGCCATAGCGATGTTTAGGATGATGCTTGCTCCTAAATTTTAGCGGCTGTTTTGGATTTGGTATAAATTTTAATATTTTAAAGTAAGGAAATTTACGACCAGCCATAGCCAGCCGTAAATTTATCTATTTTACGAGATCGTATTTGTATTGTTTGACACCGTCGGCGTTATAGACGTCTTTGATGCCGTTTTTGTGTAAAATTTCAGCCGCTTTGCCGCTTTGTCTGCCGCTGTTGCAGTAAAGCACGACTTTTTTGCCGTCAAAATCCTTAAATTTACCAGGATTGGCCTCAATATCTTTGAGCGGGATATGCACGGCGTCTTTGATGTGCCCCTCGTTAAACTGCTCATCGACCCTCACATCGACGATCACTGCGTCTTTTGAGCCCACTAGCTTGCTCACCTCATCGCCGCTTAGATGTCCTACCTCGTTTGCAGCGAACAAAACAACCGCACTCGCAAGTGCTAAAAGAAATTTTCTCATGTAAATTCCTAAAATTTATTTAAAGGCGACCGCCCTCTAAGCTCGTTATTTTACTCTTTTTAGCTTAAATTTTTACCCGCGCAAAGCCGCCTAATATCGCCCTTGCTTCTTAAATTTAGCAGCAGCAAGACCCGCCTTCGCACGCGCCCCCGTCTGCACCAGATGAGCCGCCACTGCAGTCAAACGGCCCAAAGTGCTTGCTCCTGTCGCCGTGTATCTCAAAATATTTGCCAAATCTAGTCACCTCGACCATCGCGCATGTATTTCCGCACACGCTCATCGGCAAGTCTTTGAAAAAGCGGTGATGATCGTCGAGGTCAAAGTAAAATTTAGCCCCTACCATGCCGCCTTTGTAGGTCGCAAACTGCCCGTATTGCTCGCAGATGTCTTCCATCAGATCGGGGATCTTGATGGCTCTAACGGTACGCGAAGTGAAATTTATATTTTCTATCAGATCTTCGATTTCTTCGTTATCTATCGTGGCTTTTGCGGTAGAAACGTATCTAAAATCGCTCCAACCGACCTTGCTCATCAGCCGCCTAAAATCCTCCACATACATAGCTCCACCCAGGCACTCTCCGCGCAAAACAGGATCGTTTGAGATCTCCTCAGGCACGCGGCGATCGGCGAAAATATCGGAAAAATATAGCTCGCCGCCTCGCTTTAACACGCGCCAAATTTCGCTAAAAACACTTTGCTTGCACGGAGATAAATTTATCACGCAGTTTGATACGACCACATCGACGCTGGCGTCTTTGATGCCTAGGCTCGCTAGATCTTCGATGTAGCCTTGTAAAAATTCTACGTTTGATCTTTTATAGCCGAATTTCTTCGCCATCTCGTCTTGATATTTTCTGGCGATAGCCAGCTGATCTTCGTTCATATCCACACCGATGACCCTGCCGCTCTCGCCCACTAGACGCGAGAGGATATACACATCAAGCCCGGTGCCGCAGCCAAGGTCAAGCACCGTGCAACCCTCTAACGCAGGCGGTATCGGCGAGCCGCAGCCGTAAAATCTCTGCACGATCTCATCCGGGATCATCGCCCTGATCTCCTTTAAATGGCGCGGTAAATTTTCAGCCGCGCAAGAGCAAATTTTAGTCTCCATTTTGCCCGCATTTTCTTTGGTAACCTTACTGTAATACTCTTTTACCTGTTCTCTGATGTCACTCATCGTTTTCTCCTTTGGATTAAATTTTAATTTGAAAAAGTGTCAATACCCTTAAACGAACGCTTCGCAAATCTTATTTACTCCGCAAAGCGCCGAACATGTAGCACGATTTTCGCGGTCAGCCTTATGGCTTCCTTGAAAATCGGCGGCGATAGCGTCGCTACATAAGATTTGGCTACGCTATAACGTTTTAAATTTTAAAAATCAACACTTTTAAAACATAGCCTATAAATTCATATATTGCAACTATTGTTCTTTTTGTCCGTTACGTGTAGCGGCTCGATCACTTTGGTGAAAAACAGCGACGCGAGCAGCCCGCCTATCATCGGCGCTAGCGCATAAACGTAAAGAACGTCCCACGAAAAGGCCTCTTTAAAACCCACCAAAAATGCCACCACGCGCGGCCCCATATCTCTTGCTGGATTTAGCCCCGCGTCCGTCATCGGCCCTACGACTGCGATGATGCACGTGACCGTTAGCCCGATGAAAAGCGGGAAAAGGTCGTTGCTAGGGCGTCCCAGGTTGCAGCTTTCGGTCATGCAAAATATAACCATCACCAGCACAAACACGCCAAGCCCCTCGGCAAACGCCGCAACATTGGTGCTTATCACGCCTTTGGCAGTGTTTGGATAGACCTCGCACCAGATGCTATAAGCGGCGCTTTTTGCCTCCATCGTAGCACTCGCAGCGCTTAGAGCAGCCTGCACGCTATCTGCGAAAAATATCCAAAGCACGAAGCCAGCCAGTATCGCGCCCACAAACTGAGCGACGACGTAAAGCGGGAAATTTATCCACGAGCACCTGCCGCTAGCGCACATCGCAAAGGTAACGGCGGGATTAAAATGCGCCGCAGAGAGGTTTCTGGTCGCGTAGATCGCTATGGCGATGGCTAGACCCCATATCATGCCTACCTGAAAGGGCCCCGTATGCGCGCCGTAAAGCGTCGCCGTCGCCACCGCACCGATACCAAAAAAGCACATCAAAAACGTGCCGATGATCTCGCCCACGGCCTGCTTTAAAAAGATCGCCCTACTGACCGCACCGCAATCACAACTTGTATCCATAAAAATCCTTTGTATTAATCTGTCTTAACTAAGACCTAAATTTAGCTCTCCAAGCCCGCCTACTTCGCATCGCCTAAGATCTCGTCTAAAATTTCGATGCAGTCTCTTACGACGCAAGGACAGACGCTTTTAAATAGCCCGCGCTTTTGAATCTGCGCCATTTCGTCCGGTTTGCTTAGATCAAAGCCCAAAATTTCGCGGCAAATTTTTGAATTCCATTTTTTAAAATACGCACTTTGAAATTCTGCCAACTTGGCTTCAAATTTCGCCTTCTCTTCACCAAATTTAAGCCCCAAAACAAGCACCGCCGCCAGATACGTATCGCACGTCAGTCCCTCTCGCAGCCCGCCGCCAAGCCCTGCTCCAAGGCAAATCGCGCGTTTTTCGTCTAAATTTAACGCTCCTGCGTATCGCTCGAAAAGCACCTGCGCGCAGTTTATTTGGCTAAATTTCGCCGCGATCTGCTCGGTCGTGAGCTTTTGTAAATTTCGCGCGCCAGCCACACCCTCCGACTTCGCCGCCTTCATATCAGCCCTCATGCTATCGCTCCGCCGCAGCTGCTTCCAGCCCCCGCCGTGCAGGCATAGCAGTAGTCGCGAAACACGATCTCGCGCGAAAGCTCTTGCGCGCTGGCAAGCTCAAAAATATCGCGCACGCCGTTTGCTTTTAAATCCAGCATTTGATTGAAGTCGCAGTCGTAAAGCGAGCCGTCGTAAGCAACTGAAATTTGGCTACGGCACATGATGTTTTGCGCGGCGCAGGGGTTGAAATTTGCTTCCAACAAGCTCATATAGCTTTCCAGCTCGCCGTGGTTTTGTAGCGCGGTCTTAAAGCGGCCGATCGGCAAATTCGTAATAGTAAAAAGATGAGAAAATTCCACGCCAAAGCCCTCTTTTAGCTCGCGTTTGTAGTCTTTTTCAAGTCCCGCTTGATCGCCTGGCAAAAAAGCGCCGCCCGGGTTATAGACTAAATTTAAGCTCAAATTTTTACCATATCCAAGCGCGTTTAAAATTTTTAAAACCTTTATCGAGCCCTCAAATACGCCGTTGCCGCGCATTTTATCGGTGTTTTCTTTGGTGTAGCAAGGCAGGCTGGCGACCAGCTCCACGCCCTTATCCGCGTAAAATTTTGGCAAGTCCTCGTAGCCCTTTTCAAGCAAAATGACTAAATTCGTGCGCACGATGACGCGCGGGACGATTTTTACCGCTTCGCTAACGAGCCAGCGAAAATTCGCGTTCATCTCAGGTGCGCCGCCCGTGATGTCAAGGGTGCTGAATTTATGCCTTTTTAGCGCCTCAACGACCGCCTGCGCAACCTCGCGGCTCATCGTCTCGGTGCGATTTGGCGATGCGCCGACGTGGCAGTGATGACAGGCGAGGTTGCAAATTTTGCCGACGTTTATTTGAAGCGTCGTGATCTCGCTCGTGCGTTTAAACTCGGGCGCGATCCTTTCGGTGAATTTCATTTCCTGCTCCTTTTATAAAATTTTAATCCGAGCACGTTTTTTAGGTAGCTTAAATTTGGCGATTCATTGACGCCTAACATATAGCTAGCCACGTGCTTGACGTTTTTACAGCCGTTTTTGGCGAAATTTCCCGCACACGTCGCGCAGTAGGTATAGATGTTTGGCGTGTTTTTATTGCGCACGGTGATTGGGTATTGCTTGGCGATCTCGGGCTCTTCGCCGCGCGCCAGCCCGCCAAGCCCACAGCAATTAACGTCTTTGAAACTTTCCTTTTTATTTTTTATGCGGTGCGCCATGGTGTTAAAAATTTCGCGCCCGTTGCGCTCGGGACAGGGGAAAAACATATGCGCCTCCTCTTCGATGTCCGCTGCAAGCCCTAGCTCCTCGTATTTCTCATAAAGCGTTTTTATCTTCACGCTTACCTTGTCCTTTAAAAAATGATAGCAGTTTGGACAGGCGCAGATGAGCGTCTCCACGCCCTTTGCCGCAAAGAGCTCGTCAAGGTGCTTTTTGGTCTCGTCAAAATACCCGCGGTGCGCCTCGTATAGCGGCTTGCCGCAGCAATCGATACTAAAATCGATCCCCGCTTCGCCAAAAATTTCGATGATCTTTCGCGTCGTTTTTGGATAATATCCCGTGAAATTGCAGCCAAAAAACACGAGCTCGCGGCTTTGTTTGGGCGAATTGTTCGCGAAAAGATAGGGCGATTTTTGAAAATTTAGATACCTAAACGGCTTTGGGGCCAGGTCGCGTAAATTTAGCGCGATCTCGTTGCCGCTGATGTCTTTTGGGCAGACTTGGTAGCATTTGTCGCACAAAAAGCAGCTATACGCGAGATCCGGGCGCTTGGAGAAGTCCAGTAAATTTATGTCGTATTTGGTTAAAAACTCGCATTTTTTCGTGCATGCCCCGCAGTCAATGCACATCTGGGGCGGGTTTTTAGTAGTCTTTGGCGATCTCATCAGCTGCCTTTTGCGCGCCCTTTGCGCCATACACGCTTAGCGCGCGCCTAAATTTGTATTGGAATTTTTGCATTTTCATTAGCGTTCTTAGCGTCCCTTCTTTTTTAAATTTTCGCGCGCTCGTGGTGATTTGCTCGCTTATTTGATGAAATTTCACGCCCACTTTTTTTAGCCTTAGGCTAAGCTCGAAATCCTCCATTATAGGGATCTGCTCAAAGCCGCCAAGCTGCGTGAAAAAATCCTTTCGCACGAAGATGCCTTGATCTCCAAATGCGATATTTCTAAATTTCACGCGCAAATTCGCACACGTGGCTATCAAATTTAACCAAACGCCGCCCTCGTCAAATTTCATCTCAAAGCAGCCTATCTGGCACTTTTCTAGCGCCGCCTCCGCCGCTAGAAGCGCACTCTCGCTTTTAAATTTACTATCGGCGTGCAAAAATAAAATTTTTTCAAATTTTGCTACGCGTGCGCCTAAATTTTGCTGCGCGCCCCTGCCCTTTGGCGAGGCCAGCATGGCAAATCCACCCAAATCCCTATCTTCACTCACGCCACCATCGACAAATATCGCTTCAAACTCGCCCCTTTGCTTTTTTAGCTCGCGCACGATGTTTTCCAGCACCGCGGGGCTTTCGTTATAGATCGGGATCACGACCGAGATCGCCATTTTTAGCCCTCAGTTTCTTTGCGCCCCAGCTTGAAAGTACGACTAGTAGCACCATCAGCACGCAGGCAAACGCAAATTCAAACGATTTTACATCAAGCACCTTATCGCCTAAATTTACCATTATAAATGTCGCTGGCACGATGCCTACAAAGGTCGCCCCCGCGTAGTCTTTTAGGCTCACGTTTATTAGCCCGCAAGCGTAGTTTAGCGCGTTATAGGGCACTAAGGGCATGAGGCGCAGTATCAAGATAAGGACGAATTTATTTACGCTTTTATCTAGCTTGGCTAAAAAATTATCGCTCCTGCCTATAAAATTTGAAACGCTTTTAAAGCCCAAAAATCGCGCGATATAAAACATCAAAATGGAATTTATCATCGCGCCGACGATCGTATAGACGCTGCCCCAAACGAGCCCGAACATCGCTCCTGCGACTACTGCAAGGATCGGCACGGGAAATAAAAATATCGGCAAGATCGCAAAGCACGCGATATAAACGATCGGCGCATAGATGCCATATCCGCCCACAAAGCCTTTTAGTTCGCTCACGCCGACGCGGTTTAAAAGATACGCGCCAAAAGCTATGATGAGCAGGACAGCCGCGATTTTAAGTATTTTGCTCGCCAAGCTTTTTCGCCTTGCGATCTTTTAGGATATTTTTAGCCACATAGACCACGATAGAGAAGGCAAACATCATCATCAGCCCCCAAAATAGCACGCTGGCCGTGCCAAAAATGCTCTGACCAAAATACGAATATACAAGCGTAGCCGGAAGCTGCCCTAAGCCAGTCGCCCAGAAAAACGACCAAAATCTCATCGACGTGAGCCCCGCTGCGTAGCTAACCAGATCAAAGCTCACAAACGGCAGCAAGCGACATACCATGATCGTGTGCTTGCCGTATTTGGTGAAGTATTCATCGGTCGCTTGAAGTGCTCTTTTGCCCGTGATCTTCTCGACCACATCGCGACCTAAGATCCTAGCGATATAAAAGCACATCGCAGCCCCGACCATCGCCGAGCTCCACGACAGCAAGGCACCCCACGCCCAGCCAAAGATGAGAGCGTTTGAAAGAGTGATCAAAAATGCCGGCACGGGCGCGATGATACTTTGCAAGATCATCAAAAAAAAGCTAACGACCGCGATCACGTCCTTATGCTCGTAGCTTTGCAAGTAGTGATAGACGGCGTTTAGATCAAACGAGCTAAGCGTAGATACCGAGCTATCGATGTATGATTTCACGCTTGGCACGAAAAAATAGATAGCGGCAATGGCGATAACCACTACCAGCAACGCGATTTGAGATTTCTTCATGAAATGTCCTTTAAAAAAATTGATATGTTCGATAAAAACTTATCGCTTAAATACTCCTTTATCTTTGCGTAGGTCGCGGCGTTTTTGATAGCGCGAGCGCCCTGATACTCGGTGTATGCCATCGCGCACCAGCTAAGCCCGCGAAAGCAAGTCATTGCCAGGTATTCGTTAAATTTCGTCCTATCGACGCTAAGGAATTTTTCGTATTCATTTAAGAAATTTTGCATTTCATTAAAATTTAAGATGACGTCCGTTTTCCAAAACGTCGTAGTCGGGGCTAAAAAGTGCGCCAAGTCTTGCTCCTTTTCGCCTACGATCGGCTTTTCCCAGTCGATGACGTAGCTTTGCGCGCCCTCGTTTATCAAAAAATTTCCGGAATTTAGCTCGGTGTTGATGATACGAGGCTCGCTTATCTCGCGGCTTAAATTTAGCCCGCCCAGCCGCTCCTCTAGCCACGATAAAAATTCGCTCGCGTTTTTGCTTTTAAATTTCGATCCGTGATAAATTCGCGCCATTTTCCCGCACTCCGTCATCATCGCAGCTAGCGGCTTGCGAGCGATCAAAAATTTATGCTTTTTAGGAAGCGGCACGCTGTGAATGCGCACTAAAAGCTGCGCCGCGGTTTTTAGATCCCGCCTATAATCAAGCGCGCGCCCGGGCAAAAACTCCATACTCATCGCCCCGCGCGGTAAAAACGGGCTTGGCGCGAAATATTCGTACGCTTTTGGCGTCACACCCGAGCTTTCAAGCACTTTTAGCGCGTCAAATTCGTATTTGACCTGGTGCTTCAGCCCGATTTGAGATTTTGTGTTTATGCGAAAAACAAGGCTCGCGCCGCGCTTTTTAATTTTATAGTTGATGTTGTATTCGCCGCTAGCTAGCGCGCTGAGGCGGCGCACACGCAAAACGTGAGCGAAGATGTCCTCTTTGGTGTCGATGTCGCGAAGTGAGGCGAAAGACTTAAAGCTTAAATTTAGCTCGTTAAATTTAGCGCAGATGCCCTTATAGACGTTTTTTGCGTCACTGTAATCGCTGCTAAAAATCTCATCTTTTATCTCTTTTAGCCCGATGAGCGCGTATCCGCCATCAAGCGTAGGATCTATCACGACGTCGTTTGTATCAAGTGCGTCAAAACACTCGCAAATTCGGCGTGCGCGTAAATTTACGATGTCGCTGCCAAGTAGTAAAATTTTCTCAAAGCCAAGCAATTTTACAAATTTAAACGCATTTAGCATCCTAATCGCCAGATCGCCCTCGCTTTGCGCGTGATAAAGCCACTCCTCGCCTAAAATTTCACGTAAAATTTCGCCCTCGCCCTTTGGTGTGAAAAATACGAAAATTTGCGTGTTTGTTAGCTTTTTCAGCTCTAAATTTATCTCGCCGATAAGATGAGCGTGTAGCCTCGTAGCCTCGCGCGGACTTAGGAAATCAAGTAGCCTAGTTTTGGTCTTTTTAGGTAGCGGCACTCTGGTGAAAAGTATCACCGCATTTTTTGCGTCACTCATTTTGACCTGCGGGGTAAAATTTTAAACAGCGCAAAGCAATTAAACGCAAGCAAAAGCCCTAAAAATGCGCACTTTATCTGCGAAAATGAAAAGGCGTCCAGATAGGTTTCTTTGATGTTGTAGTAGATCAAATTTTGCTTATCCATCAAAAACGCAAGCAAAAATAGCAAAATTTCACAGATAAACAGGGCTGAAATTTTGGCATTTTTCTTAAAAAACGAGTAGATGACGCCAAGTATCAGTGCGCCGACGACGATGTATCTGTTGTGGATACGCATCTCCAGCCACACTGAAAGCGAAGCTAAAAGCGTCGCGCTAAGCCCGAGGAGCATAGCGCAAAACGCGTAATAAACGGCTAGAAAAATTTTCATTGAGCGAGTTTGAAGCTGATAGCCACGTATGTGCCGTCTTTTGGCAACACGTCTTTTTTACCGTGAAATACGACTTCGTTGCGTTTCTCGACCGCGCCGTTTGTGTAGGTGTGATTTGAGATGATACCTACAGGGCAGCTATCCAGGCAGGCTAAGCAGCCAGTATTGAAGCTCATCGCGTTGGCTTCGTTGCCGCCAAATCTCATATCGATCGGCTTACCGTTGCTGTCAGAGATGACCTCGTTGATGTCGTAGGTCTTTGGCGCGCCGTCCCAAGTGACGCTGATATTGATCTTATCGCCCTCTACTTGCGTCTCAGCAGCGTTTTTAGGCGTCATATTGTTGCCTGGTTTGCCGCCGATTTGTATCAAAGCTTTGTAAAAATCGTTTTGATTTGCCTCGGAGATGAAAACCGGTTTCTCGCCGAATTTGCCGCCCTTAAAAACCACTGCATGGCGCGTATTTTCGTCAAGATACTTGCCATTTACCTTTGCAAGGACAGTGATAGTCTTGCTCGCCTCGTCGATGACAAGCGGGGTTTGGGTGCTTACGACACCGACTTTTACGTTCTCTTTTGGAGTATTGTCCTCGCCGCAACCGACGAAGAATAGCCCGCAAACAGCTATGAAAATAGCCATTTTCTTAAACATGGTAACACCTTTAAAATGAAATTTGACAATCTAAAATTTACAGAAATTTGAATAATTTTTGTAAAAGTAATAGGCGAACTCGCCCCATGAAATTTTGCGGATTATAACCTCTAAAATCTTAAATACATATAAAAATATCATCTAAAACGATAGGTAAAAACAGGAGAAAATAGGCAGTTGGTGTCACGGGGGAGACTTGAACTCCCGACCTCCGGCTTATGAGGGTTTAAAATAAACTTTGTGTAAGCACCAAAAAGACGGCACATAGCCAGTTTCACACTAAATATCTGCTACATTTTGCTACAAAGTTATATTGCATAGGTAACAAAGATGCAATATCTAATCAAACGAAATGGCATATACTACTTTAGAGTAGCTATCCCACTATATCTGAGACCTTATTTTGGTAATAAAACTGAATATATAACCTCCTTCCTCACAAAACGCTTTGATACAGCAAAAAATCGTGCTAAGATCTACTCTATAATTTTTAACGCGATCAAAAAGGCATGGAAGATGAATTTGAGCAGCGAACTTATAGAGTACTTGGTGCTTATGCTTTTAAAAGCCAAGGAGGCCAAAAGTATCAAAGAGCATGATATGCTTGGCAGATATATAAATTTAGATGGACTACTATCACTAAATTTGTTTTTAAAACAGAGTTTAAAAGAAGATAGCTTGCCCAGCGCCATATCAAAAGAGGTTGATGATATCTGCAAAAAGCTATCTTGTACTGACTCTCACACCAAAAAGCTTCTTGGCAAAAGAGTGCTTGAAGCAACGATAGATAACATAAATCACATATCATATAAGATGTGCAAAAACCAAAAGCTACTAAATGATAAGCAACAGATATTTGTACCACTTGGCAAAAAGCACAAGAGTGCAAATTTAGATGATAGTGTCAAAGAAGAGATAGCAAAAGGTGTTAAAGAGGCTAACATAGATAGCTATCAAGACGATATAGAGACTTTAAAAAAGCAGAATTTAGTACTCCCTTTTACTAAAAAATCTCTAAAATACTCTATTTGCGAGCTAAGAGATGCTATAAATGAGCTAGCCAAGCAAAAAGGCGCACTCACACAAAACGATATTCTAAGAATATTTGGCTGCGAGTTATCACTAGATGGAGATAGTGAGCTAAGTGATGATCTAAAATTTGGGTATGGAAATTTAGATGATCCTACCTTTGGTGGTCAGGTAAAGCTATACAAGGCAGATAAATATGAAGATAAGGGCATGGTTTTAAGCGACATTGAGGCTAAAGACCTTGCGATAGATGATACGAGTGATGCTAGTGGCATGACTTTCAATGAAGCTATAAATTTCTTTCAAAAGCTCTTTTCAAATAGAGCCAAAAGCTTTAAATCCAATCTAACATCAACTACCAAAAGCGAGAGCAAAGCTGACATGGTCACACTAAAGAGCGCATTTGAAAACTATGTATCAAACACGAGTATTTCAAACAACTGGAGTGATAGCACATTTGGTCTTGTTAGATATGTAGGAAAGCTGATGTTTATGAAATTTGGTGATGGGCTAGATATTAAAAAGATAAAAAGAGATGACTTACTAAATTTTAGAAATGTCTTACTACAACTACCAACCAAGCTCTCTCAAAATAGTCTCTATAAAGATAAAAGCTTAGATGAGATCATAGCTTTAGCAAAGGATAGACCAAAAATTTCTAAATCAACCATTAAGAAGTATATTGTTAGAGTTAGTGAGTTTTTTAAATACTGCTACGATAGTGATTATATAGATAAGAACCCAGCTATAGATCTGCAAATAAATATAAACCAAGATGATGTTACAAATAAAAACCCTTATGAAGATAGTGACGTAAACGCACTTTTGGATATTGTGAGTAAGATCAGATCAAGTGGAGATACCAAAAGCCAAAGGATTAGCAAAGATGAGCTATTTTTTGTTACTCATATAGCAGCTTACTCTGGCATGAGACTAAATGAGATAATCCAGCTAAACACAGATGACATAGTTGAAAAATATAACATAGTATGCTTTAGTTTAAATACAAAAATAGATGTAAAAACAGGCAAGAGTAAGACTTTAAAGACTAGAAACTCTGTAAGGATAGTCCCTATCCACTCTAAGCTAAGTAGCATTGGACTGTTTGAATTTATAGAGAGCAAAAAGAAGCTAGCTAGGAAATGCGGCAAAGCAGTTAGGTTATTTAACTGTGATAATAAAGACTTTTCTGAGTATTTTAGAAAGAATATCAATACTAAAGTTATAAAAGATAGTGATAAAACAAGGACATTTCACTCATTTAGACACACTTTCATAAACAAGCTCATCCAAAGTGGCCAGAGGGTCGAGCATATAGCTGCTCTGGTAGGATACGAGCAACAATACAAGATCACTATGAATACTTATGGCGAACCAGTAACTCCTAAAATTCTAAAGGATCTAGTCGAGGAGATAAATTTTTATCAAGGAGGGGAAGGGTGAGCGTAGTAAACTATTTAAAATGATGGGATTGTTAGCATAAATAGTAAAGATTGATTTATAATTTAAGGTTATTTAAGATTCTAAAATTATGCTTAATTTTATGGCTTTTTAATATTTTGCTATATGTTATTTGATTTATCTTAAACGGATCAATAAACAACGAAAAACATAACCTAAACCAGCTTGCATCTATATTCTATATATGGTATTTGCTATCAAAAAGTCATCTTGTATTTCATTTGGGCGAGGATACTTTTTGTCCGACAAGTCAGACAAAACACCTCGTTAGGGATAGTCCCTAAAACCCTATTTTCACACTCTTTTCTTCATTTTTTAGTGCAACTTCAAGCTCAAGTCTATGGCAAAAGTCGTCGCCGTTTTTTATAGGTCTAAATTTAGCTTGTCTTCTCACACTGGCAAAGTCTCCAGGCGTTAGCAAGCCTAAATTTGAAACCTTTTTGGCTGCATTTTCGTCAAATTTGACTTTTAGTAGTGTGCACTCTTTTTTAAACAAATTTTGCGCTTGCTCTGGCAGCAAATAGCTAAACTCAAGTTTTAGATCAAACCTTCTAAGACAGGCTTTATCTAGATTATCGATCAAATTCGTCGTAGCGATAAAGATACCATCAAAGCTCTCCATCTGCACTAACATCTCATTCACTTGGGTTACTTCCCAGCTTCTTGTAGCCATGCCTCTATCTTGCAAAAAGCTATCTACTTCGTCAAAGACTAGCACAGCATGTTTTTCTTTGGCTTCTTTGAAGGCTAATGCTATATTTTTCTCAGTTCCTCCTACAAACATAGATAAAAGATCGCTTCCTTTTTTGATGATGATCGGCTTTTTTAGACTTTTAGCGATAAATTTAGCATAAGCACTTTTGCCAGTTCCAGGCACACCATAAAGGCATATTCTTGCGTTTTTGCTTACTTTTATGCCTTGCATTAACTCTTTTAGATCGCAGTCTGAGTTTACGAAATTTGGATCGTAGCTGCTTGGCAGATCGTCTCTTGGATTGTAATCTCTTATCTCCTCGTAACCTTGTGCTTTTAAAGTGTTGTTTATCACTCGCTCAAAGGCTTTATTTTTGTCCTTTGTGTTTAAATTTGAGACAACAGCGCTTGCGTTACTGATGAGCGCTGGAGCTATAAACTTATTTTTAGCTAGCTTTTTTACGAGCTTATTGTCTATCAAATTTTCACTATATTTTTTTATGATCTTTGCTCTTACATCTTCAGTTGGTATGCCTATCTCTATGGCTAGGTTAAACCTTCTAACCACGGCCTCATCCATATCAAAAATGTTATTTGTTATCCAAATAGTAGGCAGCTCATTAGTCTCAAGAGATCTATTTATAAAGGCTTTGCCGTACTGTCTTTTTTCGTCATTATTTGTGTTAAATATATCCTCTGCTTCGTCATACATCAATAAATTTGATCCAGCGGATAGTACATTTTGTGCAAGACAATACGATCTTATCCTTTGATGCTCATTTGCATATCCATCTCCGTCATCATAAGCTACTTCATAAAGCTTCAAATTTAGCTCACTAGCTATCACTTTGCTAAGCTCTGTTTTACCAGTTCCTGCTGAGCCATATAGGAGTACATTTACTCCTTTTTGCTTTTTAGTAATGGCATTTTTTAGAAATGAGAGCAAAATTTTCACATCTTCTTTTATGTGTGGGTAGCTCTTTGTGGTCAAATTTGTCTTGCTACATGGCTTTATCGAGCTTTCAAATATCTCGTCCATGCTTTCACATTTAATAAACAAATCACACATAAAGTTATTGTTTATGACATCGATTTTATATTTTAGATTATGCGTATTAGTGTCTAGTCTTATTATCGAAGTCTTGGCAAAGATTCCATCTTTTCTAAAGACCTTTTGAACATCGCCAAAGTTTAAATTTAGTATCTTTGAGATAGCTTTTATGGCTTGTATGTTATTTAACTCTCCTAGTGTATTGCAGGCATTAGAGACTACTTCATAGTTGTACATGATCGCGACAAATCTCAAAATATCTCTCTCGGTACTATTTAGACCTAAATTTTCTTGAAGTAAATTTAGGTTGTGTTCAAGATCTTTTAGCTCGCATGAAATTTGACTTTTTTCAAGAATTTCAAGTCTGTTTTTAAGATTTTGGATATCTTCTTCTTTAGGCTCTTTTGACTCGATACCCAAAAACTCTAAAACATCGTCACATCCGCTTCTTAACAATTCTCTTTCTCCTCCGAGATCAAAAATAGCACGAAGTGTCCAAAGTGTCGCAAGCTCATATATCTCGCCATCTACGTAAAAAATCTCTTTTTCCATGACAAACTCCTTTTGCTTTTGTTTGGAGCTATTTTACTTGGCATAAAAGACATTTTTATGTCCATAATGATAAAAATTTGGGAAATTTTTGTGAGAAAAATTTAAAAAGAGCGTCCTAAAACGCTCTTTATTTACTCCAGCGTATCACCACTATATGGCAGCTCCAGATCTTTTGCACTAGATTAGCACAATCTTGTATTGTAGGTTTATTTTTTTATTTATTTAAGAACTTAACTAGTTCATCTTTAAAATAGTCATCATCATACTCTTCACCCTGAGCATCATATGATAGTTCAAAAGAGACATTACCAATGCAAGCACTTACACTTGACATATAAGAAGTCGGTTTTTTAGTATAGGCTTCTATGGCCAGGCTTGCTGGCATAAAAGAGTTTTGGTAGTTAAATTCACTCCTAGCAATAACACATTTTTCATTTAGGTATGAATTGCAAAATTCTAAAAACTTAGCTCCTAATTCATCTGCTAGCTCTCTTTGTGTGCTAGCCAAATCTACAAACTGCTCAATTATAGGAGCAGTTTTAACAACTTTTTTCTTTGACATTTTTTCTCCTTTGTTTTAATTATTTTTTGTCAAGATATCTTTGTGACATGTGAAATTATAACAAGCAAAATGGACAAAAAATGTCTATATTTAGAAATTTTAATAAAAAAATTAATCGCTTTTTGTCTTGCGCTTTATTTATCTTTATATGTAAAAAATTAAGCTTAGATAATGATATTTATAAAAAAAGATAAAAACAACCTTGCTTTGTTTTTGATCTGATTAAACTTGCTATGGTTTTTTTAGCTTATTTTTCTTTAAATTTCATAGTATTCATCCCAGCAAAGTGCCATATCAACAGAGCCTATGCGCAGCATGTCTTTGATCTTATTGATATGTGTGTTATTGTTAAAAGCTGCAAATAGATAGCAAAAATACGCCTTGTCGTCAAAGTAGATCGAACTACCAAAATATTCATTGCAGTTTTGCGTCCAGCGGCTCTTTTGCTTGCTCATTTCGCCAGGAACGATAGGCTCATTGATGATGGCTAAGAAATTGTCGTCATTTTCGTCATAATCTGGATCGTCTTCGCACAGGCGAAAGACCAAACGAAATTCCATAGCATAATCCTCGATAAATCCACCCTCAACCCTTGCTTTTAGCCTGTTTTCAAGTATCTGTGCATCTCTTATTAGTATATCTTGATAAGCAGCTAGCGCTTTATTTATCTTTTCTATCTGCTCCCATTGATCCTTATTAGCATCAGAAATATACTCTTCTTTCTTGCTACACTCTAGTTTTTCTAGGTAAAGATCTATAGGCGTATAGTCGTACCATGAGTGAAGCTTGCCATCCATCCTGTCAATAGTCAAAATTTCATCCCAGCTAAGATCTGTATGGTCATATAAGCAGTGATAAAACCAGCAATGCCACTCACCAAACATCTCATGCGTTGGCCAGTTTCTAAATTCGCTCTGATTTTCAGTATAAAAGTAGTCATCTATGTGATTCATAAACTGCCCATATCGCATAAGAAGTTTATCTTTTGAGTAAAAAGAGAGCAATAGGCTACATTTATGATCCCATGCCTCTTTTATATCTTTTACAGAGATGTTTATCTGTTTTGCACGTGGCACAACTCGGCGCTCAAGGTCATAAAGCCTTTCGTTTATGCTATTTAGCTTTTGCCTTTGTTCTTTTGTAAATTTTTCCATTTTTGTCCTTTAAAATTTAATCGTCGCAACTTGTTCAGCCATCTCTTTATCTGTAAAATTTCCGTTTGTATCAAGCGAGTAATTTTTGCCTAAAAAATAGAGCTTAAAGCCCGTTATCTCGCCAAAGATAGGTAGCGTTTTCGTCTTTTGATAGTAGTCTTTAACGACTTGAGAGATTGTATTTAGCTGCTCGTCTAATGCTTTAAAACAGAGCTTGTCTAAAAATGGCGTTAGGCTGATATATCTTAGATGCTGCGTCATAGCAAGGGCAAATATAGGTTCATTTTTGCGCTTGAAATTTGTATCTATGTAGATATATGAGCCTCTAAATTTTACTCGCTCGTTGTAGAGTTTTTGCACCTCGCTAAGCTCAGCGTCTATGCTAAGGCCAAAGTGCTTGCTAAGAGCAAGGATGAGCGTTTCTGAGCTGTGCGCCCAGTCAAAATGCCCCTTTGTGATAAACTCATCAAGGCTCTTTGCCGCCTCTAAATTTGCAAGTGCTCTTGTGAAATTTTGCTCTCTTACGTAGCCAAGTGCTTTCGAGAGTGCCTTCTTGTCGCTATTTTGTGTGAGAATTTTGAGCTCTTCGTAGATCATTGATTATCCTTTTTTGATTTTTATCGCCGATACATTTTTTGCGATATGTGAAATTATAGCAACCAGAGTAGACAAAAAATGTCCAGAATTTTACTAGTAAAATTTCACAAAAACTATAAAATTTAGGAGCAAATATGCAGCCAACTATCCTACTTTCAGCACTTTTACCAAAACACCACGCCAAAGTAACCACCAGTTTGTGCCAGATATTTGACCGGCACGGAGTTGGCTATCAGTTTTTGCAAACAAAAGACATTTGGATGAGGGACTTTATGCCGTTTTTGCTAGATAATGGGCGCCTCGTCTCTTACGACTACGATCCAGACTACCTAAAAGATGATAAATATAGCCATCTAAGGACAAAGATCCAGCCGCTAAAAGAACATATAAATTTAGTCATTGATGGTGGAAATTTCATAAGGCTTGGAGGCAAAGCCATCATGACTGATAAAATTTTCAAAGAAAATCCAACAAAAACAAAGTCCGAGATCATTGAGACCATAAAGCAAAAATGCGCGCTAAATGAGCTCATCATCATACCAAGGCAGCCATACGATATGCTAGGTCACAGCGACGGCATGGTGAGGTGGATAGATGAAAACAGCGTGCTATTAAATGACTTTTCAAACGAGAGTAAGAGTTTTAACGATAGGCTTATAAAGGCTCTTAAAAAGTACGGTTTGAATATCAAATTTATGAAGTATGGCGAGGGCTTTTTTAGTAAAAAGAGAGATTGGGGCGCTTACTTAAATTTTATTAAAATTAAGGATATTTTAATAGTTCCGATATATGGGATGGATGATGACGATACGGCGATAGAGCAGATCAAGAAAATTTATAGTGGCTGCAGTGTAGAGACGATAAATTTAAGCGAAATCATAGAGCTTGGCGGAGCGCTACACTGCATAACGGCAGAGAAATTTGGGTGGTAGAGTTACCGCCATTTATAAAACTATTTTTTGTTTTTGCTCCAATATTCAAAATCTTCTGGAAATTCTACATTCTTGTTTAAATAATTATTCCAAAATTTGTTTATACCTCTGGCAATAGGTTCAAAACTCTCAGCTGACAAAAAATCGCTTTTTGCATTATTGCAAATGTAGCAAGCCAAGCGACAATTCTCTTTTGAATATTTATTTTTACTTTCTGGTGCTGTAATCACTCGCTCAACTTCTAAAAATTTTCCTCTTTGTCTAGCATCTTTATATTGTGTGTTTTTACTATGAAAATATTTTTTTAGGTCTGCTTCTTCAATGCCACAATAGCAACATTTTTTCTCTTGGTTGTTATACCAATTTAAAAATTCATCTCTTCCGCCAAAACCTTTTATTCTATCCGCAGTAGCTAGGCTATTTATTCTTCTATCGTTATCGGCATAATCAGTAAATGATTCGATATTTAAGTCAATCATATCTTTTTGTGCTACTGTTACACTACCTTTATTTTTACAAATTTCAAATTTATCATTAAAAAGCACCTCCATATCAGCATCAAATTTTTTTATCTTAAGCTCAAGCCTATAAAATTTATCATCATCAATGCAACCAATGATTACATTGACATTATTTTTAACTTTTTCCAATATTTCTTTTTTTAATAAAAGTCTATATTTCTTATCGGCTCTTTTTGAAATACTTTTTACAATCACCTTCTCGTCGTCTTTTTCAGCATAAAACCAGTCACCGGAATTGGATATAAAATTCTCAAATCTCTTGTCTGTTAAAATATATGCTCTTGTTCTAAGTGTTAATTTCTCTATCATATTTTCTCTCCTTCATAAGATTTTCACTATTTTACCAAAAGATAACGGACAAAAAATTGTCTTATTAGTTTATTACAATTACTAAAATTTCTTTAAAAGGATCAGAATGCAAGAGAATATAGATAGGATCAAAAAGATCATCGCAGAGGCTGATGCGGTCATCATAACAGCAGGTGCTGGCATGGGTGTGGATAGCGGATTGCCTGATTTTAGAGGCGATCTTGGCTTTTGGAAAGCATATCCACTCTTAAGGGATAAAAATTTAAGCTTTGAAGATATGGCAAATCCGCAGTGGTTTTTAGACGATCCAAAGCTAGCATGGGCATTTTACGGACACAGGCTAAATTTATACAAAAGCGCAGAGCCTCACGAGGGCTTTGGGCTACTTTTAGATCTTGTAAAAAGCAAAAACGACAACTACTTCATCTACACATCAAACGTCGATGGTCACTTCCAAAAAGCTGGCTTTAGCGAGGAGAAAATTTACGAGTGTCACGGCTCTATCCACTACTCTCAGTGTATACATAAGCGTGATGGAGATATCTGGGAAACAAGCAGCAATGTCAAAGTAGATGAAGAGAAATTTATAGCTTTAGATATGCCTATTTGCCCAGAGTGTGGCTGTGTGAGCCGTCCAAATATCGTGATGTTTTACGACTGGATGATAAACACAAAACGCATAAACGAGCAGTATGAGAGATATAAAGCATGGCTAGATACAAATGAAGATAGCCGTTTTGTGGTTATAGAGTTAGGTGCAGGGCTTGCGGTGCCGACTATCAGAAATTTTGGTGAGAAATTTGTCAAGCGCTCCAAAAAAGCGACGCTCATACGCATAAACCCGCGAGATAACTACATCTCGGAGTATATCGGCATAAGTCTAAAATGTGGTGCGCTAGATGGCCTTAGGCAGATATTATGCTAAAAAAGACATATCCTAGTCCTAGTTTGGATATAATCTCCGAACTAGGAGATCAAATGAAACCTATCATAAATAAACAAGAAAACAGCAAATTTGAACGCATAAATTTAATAGCCCTAAAGCTAAGGGAGAGACCCCACTCGATAAAAGAGCTAACAGAAATGCTTGGAGTGACCTCAAAGACCATACAGCGCGACCTTTACGACACGTTAAAAGACTATGGTGCGGTCAAAAAGGGGCACTACTGGAGCATAAATGACGAAGAGGCTAGCGACGGACTAAACGGCGATGATAGAGTGGTGCTAAACATACTTGATAACGTAGCTAAAAACATGGGATCAAATTTCTACAGCAAAGCTCACGTGCTATTAGAGCAAATTTCTCAGCAGCTAAACCACCCAATACTAACAAATATCAACAACGAAAAGCTAAGCGAGGATGATCTTGTAAATTTCCAAGCGCTTGAGGACGCCATAAGAGAAAAAGCCGAGATAATATGCACTTATAACGGTTTTGAATTTCGTGTAAAACCGCTAAAACTGGCACTTTTTGAGGGATTTTGGTATTTGCTTTTGCTTGATAGTAACAAAGGCGATAAATTTAAAAAATTTCACCTAAAAAGCATAAAAGATATAAGGCAAAGTGGGGGTAAATTTGAACTAAGTAGTGAGCTAGATGAGCGAGTAAAGGCTATGAACTCGGCCTGGGCAAACCTTGAAAAGCCAAAAACAGCAAGGCTATTACTAGCCCCTGAAGTGGCAAAATACTTCGAGCGAAAACCGCACGCAAAGCAGCGCATAACAGGTCAAGATAACGACGGCTCAGTCGAGATAGAGATAGAATTTACACACATCATGGAGATAAAGCCACTTATATACTACTACCTGCCATTTATCAAGGTCCTTGCGCCAAAAGAGCTAGCAGATGAGGTCAAAAAGGATGTCAGCGAGTATCTAAAAGAGATAAATTTCTAAGCCATGAGCAGCAACGACAAAGAGACACTTGAGCTAATAAGAGACTACAAAAAGAGCTGGTTGCTACTGCAAAAATTTGATGATGGCTCACTTGGTCTTTGCAAAAGCGATGTGGGCGAAAATTTTATCCTTGAATATGACGAGGCGCTAATGGCAGTGGATGAGCTAAAAAGAGAGCTAGGAAAAAAGGGCGAGGCATCTAAAATTTTTGGCATTCAAAAGGCGAGCGAATTTGAAGGGATAATAAAAAATATATATCAGACCTTTGGCGGACGTGATCTTTTAGTAAGCCCGCAAGAAAAAGCGGCAAATTTGATCTACTACATCATCAAAGACCACCCTTTTAGCGACGGCAACAAACGTATCGGATCATTTATATTTATCTTGTTTTTATCAAAGTGCAAGTTTCTTTATAAAAGCAGTGGCGAGCTAAGGATAAACGACAACGCCCTTGTTGCACTTGCATTGTTAATTGCTCAAAGTGAGCCAAAGCAAAAAGACATGGTGGTAAATTTGATCACAAATTTACTTGTGGATTAAAGGCTGATAGATACAAATGAGCGGCATAAAACTTTTTCACGCTAGCGACCTACACTTTAATGCTGGCTATTTCGAATACATTTTGACCCTTCAAGACAAATTTGACATTTTTTGTTTTAGTGGTGATTTTCTATGCAAAGAGAGCACACAAGAAAAAGAGCAAACTGCTTTGTGGCTAAAAAGCTTTAAAAAGCCTGTATTTGCATGCTCTGGTAACCACGATATGCCGCCCTCTTGGCTAAATTCTATAAGCGGCATATATGCTGATGGCACTATAAAAACCATAAATGGCGTTAAATTTGGCTGCGCGCCTTACTTGTGTGATGATCTGATTGAATTTGCGGAGTGTGATATCTTACTGACCCACGTCCCACCAGCAAAGACAAATACGAGCATCAGTAAAAATGACAAGGATCACGGAGATATAGAGCTTGCAAGGCTTATCAAAAATAATCTTTTAAAGGCAAAGATCATCCTTTGCGGGCATATCCACGAGCCAAAATCACACACGGACGTTTTAAACGGAGTTAAAATTTACAACTCAGCAAGCAGCGGCTCAAAAGAGCCATTTTATCAAGAGATAGAGCTATAACTTTCTATCATTTTAGCCACCTCTTGATGCTCATATGGTGTCATTTCTATATTTAAAATTTGCAAGCATATCTCTTTTATAAATTCGCCCTCACAGCCAAAGTCGTTTTTTAGATTTTGCAGTATAAATTTAGCCTCAGTAACGAAATCATACGCATTATTTAATGCCTTAACAGCTTGCTTGTAAAAATCTTTTGACATTTCTGTGCAGCTGTATTTAGTAAAATTAGCATTATTTACGTAATCATAGCTTGATTTTGCCTGCGCCAAAAAAGAAAATTCATCATATTCTTGCCAAAATTCTTGCTTGGTCATGTTTTACTCCTATCCCTTTATTGTAAATAAAAATATAGACAAAATTTGTCTATAAAATATCTCAAAAACAGACATTTTCATGTCTTTAACTCTCATTAATATCCTCTTAAATTTTAGGAGATAAAAAAATGGCTTACACCAAACAAGGAAAAGAGCTTTTGATAGCT
This sequence comes from Campylobacter curvus, assembly GCF_013372125.1. Taxonomy (NCBI): domain Bacteria; kingdom Pseudomonadati; phylum Campylobacterota; class Epsilonproteobacteria; order Campylobacterales; family Campylobacteraceae; genus Campylobacter; species Campylobacter curvus. Next base: position 1,936,052 of record NZ_CP053826.1, read on the forward strand.
TTTGATCAAAAGCTTCTTGAGATACAGCGCGAGATGACGGCAGAGTATCTACGTATTAAAGAGCTTTTTAAGGCGAATTTTGACCATGATCATAACATGATAGACATTGTCTGCGAGGTTTATTTTATATGAAAGACTACGAAGAAGAAATTCTCTCTGTTAAGTTACAGGACTTTTACTTTGAAGATGGTTATGATCTTAGTGGTATAGAACTATGCTGTGATGGGCGGCTGCAGGGCTTTGACTGCTCTATCATACTCACTGAGATACATAGCACCTCAATAACTATAGAAGAAATTTTGTCTATTGATGATATATATATTGGCATTTTTAGCCAAAGCTATACTACAAAAAGAAAAAATAGGTGCCGCGCTTAATGAGAAGCTTATTTGGATGCCTATTGTAAGCTCCGATGACTACGACGTATATCTGCCAAAGGGTGTTAGAGAGGTAGACACCTTTTAAAGACTTTGATAATATATATTCGTATTCGTAGAAGTATTTGGAGCTCTTGGGTAATTTCGAATATAACATTTTGCCAAAAAGTTATAAAAATTTTATTACTCGCTTTAGACAAACGCCCACTCAAAATTTTATAAACATCTTTTTGCTTACCAAATGTAAGATAGGTAAAATATTTAAGCCCAGAGATCAGGGCTTAAATTTATTTATACAACTATAAAGTATACCCTATAGTAACTCTCGTAATTTGTTTATCATTAGTTTTTCACGTTTTTCATAAAAATCATCAAAATTATCTAAAGATAAATCAACATCAGGTATTAAATGATCCATTAAAAATTTACTCTTGTCTTTATTTCTACATTCGTTTTCAACCCACTCCTCAAGACTCTTATCATTTTTAGCCATATTTTCGTTTGCATCTAGCAACTGTAAATTAGGGAGAGCATCGTACATGGAAAAGTCATAGTATTCTTTTTTATTTTTCTCCATCAATTTTTTATACTCTTTGTATTTACTTTCTGGATGCAAGTGATCCTTGTGGAAGTTATTCTTTGTGTCTAAATTTGGATACAAGATAGATAAGACGGCAAAAGCCTCTGGACTATTTTTTCTATACAGCATTAAGTCTTGCAAAAAGTCATCATCAACAGCATTGCTATATTTATAAGACTTTTCAATACCTTCTAACGGAAATTCATCAATGTTTTCGTCAAAAAATACTTTACCGTCAAAATCCTTTTTAAATACTTTTCTCGTTGCGGTTAAAACGCTATCTGCACTTCCTCCAAACGGCTTAAATAGCGTAGCCCTTAGTAAGTATTTTTTTATAACTTCCCTAGTTTGCTTTTGCCCAGTACTGTGAACTATAGAACTGGCCAAATTTTTATGATATACATAATAAAGTACCGGTAGAATTGCATTATTTGAACTCATTGTTTGCGCATTAAACCCAAAATTTTCAAGCAGATCAAAAACGCTATGAAAAGCCATTTTTATGTTATCCCATTGCTGTTCGATATTTTCTATAAATCCGTTATTAAAACTACCTATGTCAAATTTTATATTTTCGTGATATAAATATAAAAACGCTTTAAGTACTAAATCCTTCGAGATATTAAAGCCTTTAGAGTTATTTATAAAATCAACAAGTTCATTGATCTCTTTTCTGGCATCTTTTTGTTTCCAGTTAGCGATAGCATAGCTAAATAAGATATCAGAATAGCTAAGGTGTGTCCCGCCTGAGTTAATACGAATAAATATATTCACTGCCTTTTCTGGATTTTGTTCATCTTCTTGATAGAAGCTAATAATATCTTCTGAAAATACTCTTTTTTCAAAAAGTGCTAAATTTTTAGTTTCTTTGCTGGATAAACCAAAATTTTCTTGTATTTCCATAGCCTTTACGTCGTTATTGCTATGAGGATATATATCTTTGCATCTAAACCATTTTTGACCAAATTTATCCATGTAAATGGTTTTGCTGCCAGTTTCAGCTTTTTCCAACCATAAAAATTCATATTCTACGTTATCATTTTTAGGTTCTTGACTTGCGGTTAGGTTAAAATAAAACTCACAAATTTTAAATTTATCGTCTGTATCTTCCCATTTTTTATACGGCCTATGCGTATGGTATTCGCCGCAAAGCGCCAAATATAGCGAAGTTAATCTTTGTTGTCCATCTAGTATAGCCGAAAATTCACTAATGCTCTTGGTAGGCTTGTATTCGTTATGAGTATGATACCATTCCCTAAAGTATCTTAAAAAACTGTAAAACTTCCATTGCTCTGCACTTTCGCTTCTAACTTTCCAAAAAAGCATAGAGCTAATAGGATAGCCTCGCATAATAGAATCAAATAGCCTTTCCACTTGCTCTCCAGACCAAACATACTCCCTTTGAAATGCGGGAATAAGATATTTATCCGTCCCGATTTCTCGTATCGCATCCGCTATTGTTATTTGTTGAAATCCAGCCATATTTACTCCATTTTAAAATTTGGCTACTATTATAGCCGTTTTTATATTTAATTTATAATTATTAAAAAATAAGAATGCCAGCACCTGCTGTGATGACTGTGGCATCTGTGTTTTTGAGATCTCCTTTGCGTGGAGTATTGCTTCTTCCAATGATTCAAATTTATCTGCGTCCATGTTGCCTCCTATGGTTTAAAATACCTATAGGCATTATAGCCAGTAAAGCAGACACTTTTTGTCTAGTTTGCCACTTCGCGCAGTTTTTCTAAAACCTTAACCATAGCCAACGTGTCTAGCTTGCAGTATTCCAAAAGTGCCTTTTTGTAGGCCTCGCGCTCCTTGGCTGGCATATACGCCATAGCCTCATAGGCCTGCATCGCTTCGCCGCCATGATGGATCAAATTTAGATCCTTATACGCTGACTCAAATTCAGGCACGAGCGCCGGCAAGACGTATTTTATAGAGTAGCTGCCTTGCATCTTTGGATGATAGTAGCTCTTGCTTGCAAATGGCGTCATTAGGTCCTTTATGTTGTCGTGGATAGCCATAAGCTCATTTGAAATTTGAGGATAGTTTACGGCAAGACGTCTTATCACTCCTTTTTCAAAGCTCATGTTGTAGGCTAGCACGCAGGCATCTTGTGGGATAAATTTGACCAAATTTAGCGCCAGCTCGTATCTAGGATCGGCTCCGGCCTCGGCTAAGAACTCAAAATGCTCTAAATTCCCCTTGCCGTCCTCTTTGTAGATAGAAAACTGAAAAGGTATTTGCTCGTATGGACTAAGCCCCACAAACTCAGGTACCGCCTGTTGAAAGGTCTCAAAGTCAAGATGATAGAGCGGATAGCTAAGCGTGTCCAAAAACTCTTTTATGGTATCCTTGTCTATGATCTCTTCTTGTGAGAGCTCGGAGCGGATTTGGATCTGCTGAGAGGCGTTAAATTTATCTAGATCTTTGATATCTTCAAATTTAACCACGCCATTTTTGTAAAGGTCAAATTTCTTATCGCTTCTGAGCCTAGATATGTTAAAGACGCTATACTCTGGTATGCCACGCTGCTCACACCAGCAGTACTCCCAAGCGTCGCAGTGGTAAGGATTTGAGCAGTGAGGACCGATATCTACATCTGGCTCAACGTTTTTGCTTAAAATTTCTTCAAATTTATTTAAAATTCGAGGTATTTGCGCTTGTTTCTGTATGATTTGCTCGGTCACATCTTCGGTATGAAAAAGCTTTTCAAGCTCGAGATTCTCGCCTCTTACGTAGCTGCTATCTATGTGGATGATATTTACGCCGCTCACCTTGTAGCCAAGCGAGCTAATGACGTAGTACTGGATGCTTGCATCATCGATATAGACCTCTTTTACTGAGGTGGAGCTCTTTACTTCGTTGATGATGAGGCCATCCTCGTAGATGCGAAGGATATCGACCATCACAAGAATGCCGTCAAAACAAAATGTAGCCTCGTAGATAACCTTTGTGCCGCATCCTATTAGCTCTTTCGTTTTTGCCATCTGTGCGTTAAAATCGCCCGTGTACTCTATCCTCTCACCGCCACTAAATAGCTCACAGGCTAGCTCGCCGACCGATGTACCGGTGTCAAATATCGCCTGCGCGCCATCATCCGGAACTTGCAAAACCCCTGGCTTTTTCTTTTTAAGCCACAAGCTCTTTTCGCACTGAAGACCGCGGATATATAGGGACTTAGATAGTGCCATTTCTTATACCTTTAAATTTTATTTATTCTTATATATCGTCAAAAATATCTTTGTTTTAACGTCCTTTTGTAGGATCATACCTATAAAATAGGAATAAAAAATGTCTGCTTTTTACTTTAAAATTCATCCCAAAAAAGGAGTAGCGATGAAAAAGATTAAAAGAGCAAAAGAGCTATTTGAAGCTAGAAGAGAGAAGCAAGCAAAGGATATGCTTGGTCACTTGCTAAATGATGCACCAAATCAATATTTCGTCTGTGCAAGATGGATCTGGAGAACAATGTGTGGCAGGCCTGAAAACGGCATAGCCGGTGCAGCCGCTATATTTAAACTAAGGTGGATATTAAAAGTAACGCTTTAATATTAGGGAACTTAAATTTTAAAAAGAGCCCAATAGCACTGCTTTCTCCCGTAAAAACAAATGCTTATAGTCATTTATAATAAAATACGCTTTTATTTAAAAAACAATCTTGTCTGTATCTTATTACACATATTTTTATGCTATAATTGTATTACATTACATAATTTAGGGATAAGCCATGTTAGATCAACTTTTTTTAAAGAGCAATGACCTTATAAGGTTAAACAACCATAAATTTAAAAGATACTTTATAGATTCTAAAGATTTATCTCATAGGCTTATTGTTATTCTTGGGCAAAGAGGTATAGGTAAAACAACTACGTTAGCTCAACTTGCCAGTAAAAACAAAGATAGTCTTTACCTAAGCCTAGATGACATAGAAATATCAAACGATATAACCTCGATTATAAGAGAGTTTGTATTAAATGGTGGAAAGCATCTATACCTGGATGAAATTCATAAAAGCAAAGATATATCGGCTGTATTGAAATTTGCCCATGATAGCTTTAAAGAATTAAACATAGTAGCTACCGGCTCATCTGCTCTTGAAGTACTAAAAAGCTCTCATGATCTAAGCAGAAGAGCGATCGTATATAAGATGAGCGGCATGAGTTTTAGGGAGTATCTAGGGCTAAGGTATGGTATAAATTTAGAAGCGATTGAGCTTAAAGATTTGCTCGCAAGCCATCAGGAGATGGCTGTTGATATCATTAATGCTTTAAAACAAAAAGATCTAGTCGTCATTAAGCTTTTTAGAGAGTATCTAAAAGTAGGCTACTATCCATATTATAACGATATGCCAAATGATACTGCCTTTTATCAGACTCTAAGACAAAGTATAGAAGCTACGATAGATAGCGATCTTTTAAGCATATATCCAAATCTAAACGGCAACACGGCAAGAAAGCTAAAGATCTTAACTCATGCCATAAGTACAAATGTCCCGTATCAACCAAACTACTCAAGTCTAAAATCACTTGTTGATATAAGAGATGATAGAACACTAAAAGAGTATCTTGCTATGCTTGATAGTGCTGGGCTTATAAGGCTTTTAATGAAAAACGAGCTAGCTATAAAAAATATGGATAAGACAGATAAGATTTACCTTGAAAATACAAATTTAATGTATATAAATAGCCCAGATATAGGAAATGTTAGAGAGACATTCTTTGCCAATCAGCTTGGAAATATCACCGAAATTTACTCAGGCAAAAATGGTGACTTTATGGTTGGTAATAATTTTACCTTTGAAATAGGTGGAGCTAAAAAGAGCTTTGAGCAGATAAAAGATATGCCAAATTCTTTTATAGCGGCAGATGATATTGAAGTCGGAGTGAGAAATAAAATTCCACTTTGGCTGTTTGGGTTTTTGTATTAGGGATTTATGTATGAGTAAGATAAACCAAATAGAACAAGAGTTATCTCAAATAGATGCCTCAAAATTTCACAAATTAATAAACACATATTTATCCAAAAAGTTTTCTTTTATGGTTCATTCAAACGGTACAAAAATAGGCGAAGATAAACCTATTTCAGGGACTCCGGATAGTTTTGTAGCTCTAGAAGATGGGAATTATATCTTTGTAGAATGTACAACGCAAAAATCAGATATAGTGTCTAAATTTTTAAAAGATTTGGAAAAATGTTTTGATGAAGCAAAAACCGGTATTGGTATCTCTAAAATAAAGAAAGTTATTTTAGCTTGCAATTGCGATATTAAGCCTAATGAATTAGAAATTTTACAAAAGTATTGTAATTCAAAAGATAAATTATTTTTTATAGGAATTTCAAGTCTAGCAAATGACTTGTATGCAAACTATTCTAAAATAGTATATGACTTTCTTGGTGTAAGCGTAGATACCGTGCAGATATTAGACGAGAGCGATTTTGTTGCGGAGTATGAAAGCGGCGGCTATGCTACACCGCTAAATACAGTACTTTGTTGTAGAGATAAAGAAGTGGCTAATATAGAGCTTGCTTTAAAAGATAGTCAAATAACATTTATAACAGGAAAGGCTGGAGTTGGAAAAACAAGATTAGCAATAGAGGTTGCACCTAAATTTGCTAAGGAAAATGGGTATAAATTTAAGGCCATTTTTAATAGAGGTGTCAATATTTACGATGATTTGATGGCGTATTTTAAAGTTGAAGATGAGAAATTCTTAATTTTTATTGATGATGTCAACAGGATTCATCAAGCACTTGGATACTTGTTTAACTCTTTTAACAAAAAAATTACAAATTCTCAAATTAAGATAGTTGCTACCGTTAGAGACTATGCTAAGGATATTATAGAAAAAGTTCCAAGCAATATTAGTTGCTCAGTTATTGAAATACAATCTATGGACAATATCTCAGTAAGTGAAATCATTTCTAAAAATTTTAAAAATATAGATCCTATACATAATGAAAAAATTTTAGAGATTTCACAAAATAATCCAAGAATGGCTTTTATGGCTTGTAAAATAGCTCAAAATGGATCTTTTGATGCTGTAAATAATACATATGATTTATACAAAGAGTATTTTAAAAGTGCTGATAATGATATAAATATTTTTGGCGATATTGACATTGGAAAAATAGTTGCGATAGTAGCATTTTTTAGAGTGATTGACAGGCAAAACGATAAACAAGTGGAAGTTATAAAACAAGCCTTTGAGGTTGATATTGTTGCTATTTGGGATAAAATAGAAAAGCTTCATAAATATGAGATATTTGATATGTATGAAAATAGTGTCATTAAAGTATCAGATCAGATACTAGCAACATATCTTTTTTATAAGACTGTATTTGTGGATAAAAGCCTAAAAATAAGTAGTTTTATAGTAAATTTTTTCCCAAACCATTTAGGTAAAACAAGAGATGTTTTAAATCAAATAATGCCAGTTTTTGATATCGATTTAATCTTAAAAGAGCTAAAAGATCCCATAGATAGGTTGTGGATAAAATACTCAGATAAACTATTGTTAACTGCATGTGATAATAATCCAATAATAGAGTTTATAGAAATTTTTTGGTATCTAAAAGAATCAGAAATACTAGAAAAGCTACATGAAGAGATACAAGACTTAGAACAAGAGCATATAGATGTAAATAGTATTGATATTTTTAAAAATGGCGATAACAAATCAAATTTAGTGCTAAAAATACTCTCTTTACTATCCAGAAGTAATGATGAAAGCAACCTAAAGATCACAATAGAGTTAATAGTGGCCTATCTAAATAAAAAGCCAAATAAAATACATGAAGTTATTTATACTTTGGTAAAAGATTTTGGATATGAGCTTAATAGCTATAGATATGGATACAAAAAAGAAAATATAGTTATGGATAGGCTTTGGGAGCTATCAAAAAATAGCGATACTTTGCTCTTAAAAAGACTATTTATTAGGATTGCCAGTGAGATGTTGGGTGCTGACTTTCAAGATATTAGACATCATGGTAGAACATTAAATTTATACAACTATACTCTTGTTCCAACACAAGCTTTGAATGATTTTAGAAAAACTATATTTGAAAGGCTTGATGAGATCTTTAAAAATAACTATTTTTTGGCTGACTTGGAAAAATTTATAAATACATACTATCGAAAACCCAATATTTCAAATAGCATAGAAATAATAGAGCAAGATAAAAAATATATAGTAGATTTAGTTGTAAAATACTTTAATCCAAAGATTTATAAACATTGTAAAATAGTAAGAAAATTTTTATCTTTTTTGGATGAAAATAAAATTTCATATGACAAAAATGCACAAACTCTATTTAAGAATAGTTATTTTGATATAGATGATTTGTTGTGCGCAAGTCCTTATAAATTTAAAGGCAATGATATTGAACAAAACAAGGCATATATAAAAAATGAACTAGAAAAAATTTCGAATAATAATAAAACAAAAGATAGGTGGCTAGAGCTACTTAATATATGCGTAGAAATTTATAATGTGATTGATGATAGCGATACATATAGTTTTAAAAACAACTTTAGTATTTTGCTTGAAATTTTATCAAGCAATGATTTGCAACTGTTTATAGAGGTTTTAGGCGAGTATTTTAAGCTAGGCGATCCATTTTTATTATATTTAGATCGTCGTATTCTTATAAAGATTTTGGGTAAAAATGGTGCTTTTGAGTTTATAGAAAAACAGAATTTTAAAGCAAAAGACTTTTGGAGATTTGGGATATTTACAGCCATAGACGAAAACGATATCACTCAAACAGATGTTAAGAATTTGCTTGATTTGTATAAAAGTGCCGATATTACAAATATTCCACAATATTCTGACCATTTACAAAAGTATGAAAATATCAAAAAAGACATTACACTAAAAATATTAAAAGTACTTTGCAATAGAGCTATCAGCAATAACAAATTTTTAATAACTATTGAGATGTTTTTCTACCGGTTTACCAGCATGTTAGATAAATATATCAAAACAGATAAAAAACTGATAGAAACAGCATATTTTATGAGACTAAAAGATAATATAAATTTTGATCATGATGCCAACATCTTAAATAAATTTCTAAACTATGATTCTGATTTTATAAATAGATATATAGTTAATATACTAAAAACTCTTAGCAATGGTGTTTCTAGCGTTAATATGCATACAGATTTTTCCATCCTATTTGATAGAAAAGATTGCAATACAGTATTTTTAAAAATTATAGAAACTATACATAAAATCCCTGATAAGAAATTCGTTTTTGGAAAAGGAGAATTTCTAAAATCATTTTTTATGGGATTTCATTCACCATTACTGGATGCGCAAAAAACAATAAATATTATAGAACAATTTATAGATAAATATTTTACGGATAAAGAAAGGATGATTTTTATATCTAGACTTATCTGCGAGTTTAATAGCGATGAATCTGAAAATGCCAACATTGATACCAGGGCACATCTATACGCTTATATAATTTCAAAAAACAATGATTACGAGTTATTTGAAAGCCTAAAATTTGAGAAAAATTTAAGAATGTCCCATGGAAGCTGGGTGCCCGTAATACAAAGAGATATCAAATTTTATGAAAAACTAATATCTATGATGAATACGGCAAACTTATTAAAACACAGGACTTTTATTAACAAGATAATTGATGATTTAAAACGTCGTATTGATAGAGAAAAGAAATTTGATTTTATGGAAGATGAGCGATTTTATAGATATTAATTGGTAATAAAATAAATTAATATAGTTTTTTACAAAGTAAAGCTTCAACTAATTTAAATAGTAATTACAGACACAGTGACTTTATCGTGGACGATAAATTTATATTAAAAGGCTTTGAACAGATAAAGGACATACCAAAACTCCTATATGGCTGCCGATGATATAGAAGTTGTAACAGGAAATAAAATCCCTCTTCGGTTGTTCGGGTTTTTGTATTAATACCTGCCTGATCAGATTAATTTTGTTTATTTGTGCATATTAGTATTATGTTCCTAAATATTAAAGGATAAAAGACTAGTGTGTGACAAGAAAAGCAAACATATTGCCGTAATGCTAGCAGTTAAAAAGATATAGACTCTTGGTGATACTTGACCTTACAATAGACATTCATGCTTTGCTGATGCTTGTCTTGCCTACCTTCCCAAACCATCATACTCTGACTTTACACTCTGTTTTTTAGTCTCTATCATATTCGATGGTTGTTTTGATTGCTCTACTCCAAAATTCTTATCAAGTCCTTGATCGTATAGCTCTTGCTTTGTTATTTTTAGTGAGCCAAATAATATATGATCCTCTGTTAGATATATCTTATCTGTTTTATAACGCTCCTTTAGCTTATTAAAGCCTTGCATATCCCGCCAATCTTTCATATATGTTTTTATATTATAAATTAGGCCTTGGTAGTTAATTCGAACTATATCTGATAGATATTTTTTAAAGTTTTCTATTCTATTGATAAACACCAAATAGTACCTATTTATATCTAGATGACCATCAATACCTTTTACGAAGTCTTCATATTCATTTTGTTTAAGTCTTAGCTTTTGAATGAGATCATCATCATAAAATCCAGTTTTTATCTTTCTAGCTGCTTCATAAAATTTATCTCTAATGTAGATATATGGAGTATAGTGTCTATTTTGGTTAAAAGAGTAGGCCGTGTTTTCTTCTGGCAAGTATAGATATCTACTGTTATTATTAAAAAGTATTTGATAATCTTTATATTTTTTAACCATAGTGTTTTCTTCAAAGTATTCTATTAACTCTTTTATCGGAATCTTTGATGATATAGCTTGATAGCTTGTTCTTTTAATTTGTTGCCCTACTATTACTGTTGTTGTAATTCGAATCCTCATCAGTATACGGAATCTTCGGAGTAATTTCATATAGATCTGCTCTCGTTTCTGAAGCAATGAGCTTTGCTACACCTTTTGTGTTTCCTGTACAGGAAAATATGCTACAAGAATTTTTTACTATCATTGCTATCACTTTCTTGTTTTTGTGTTACTGATAAGTTGACATCTGCACTCTTTTGGTTTTTATTTCCACATCCATATAGTACAAGTGAAAAAACACTAAAATCATCGGAAATATAAATAATTTTTTACCTCTTTTCATGCTTTATCCTTCCATATTTTTTTTAATACTATATTCCTAGAATGCACTCATACTATACAAGTTTTCCATTTATCATCCAAGCTTCTATTGTTGCCCCTTTTGCAGAGGCTTGAAGCTCTTTAACAGTTTTTCCAAATCCACTGCCACCGCTTGTTGCAAATAACTTTATTTTCTTGCCTGAAAAATCATCACTTTCCAAAAAAGTATTTATAATTGTTGGTGCTACATACCACCAAATTGGAAATCCAATATATATCTCATCATATTTTGAGATATCAATTTTTTCTCCGTTCATTTTTGGTCTAAAAGATTTATCGCTCATTTCAACTGATGAACGTGATTTTTTATCCATCCAATTCAAGTCGGTTGCTGTATATAGTGTTTCCGGAGTAATTTCAAATAAATCTCCACCAACATCTGTAGCAACCTTTTTTGCCATATTCTTTGTTGTTCCAGTCGCACTGAAATATGCTACTAATTTCATAGTTTTCCCTCCATTTTTTGGGTTTATTACAGACTGATATTTGAGATAAGTTTAGGATTAGTGATAATTAATCAACTATTTCTGTCCCAGGTTTTCCGCTGTAGCCTTTAAATTTCCCACCATATACAGGGAAAAATCCAAATTCGCCATAGCTTTCAATTCTTTCCATATTTTTTAGTGTTTTCATATCTTCATCACTAATCACAAAGTCTATTGCCATATTTTCTTTTTGATGATCTGGATTAGCAGTTTTTGGTAAAACAATCATACCAAGTTGCCAATCATAACGAATACAAAGTTGAGGAATGCTTACACCATATTTTTTTGCAATTTTAGCAATTTTTTCGTTTTGAAGTACAAGACCATGGGCAACAGGAGAATATGCTTCCATTTCAATGCCTACTGATTTGCAGTAATCAATAAGTTCAAATGGTGTATTTGTGATGTGTGAAAGGACCTGATTTACCATTGGTTTAACTTCACAAGTAGCCAAGATATTTTCAATGTCCACTTTAAGAAAATTAGATAGTCCGATGGCTTTTACCTTGCCCGCTTTATAAGCATCCTCAAGAGCTTTCCATACTTGTATATTTTCTTCAAAGTATCTATTTTCAGATTGATTTACTTCAACCCAAGGCTGTGGGCTGTGAATAATCATCATGTCAATGTAATCAAGCCCCATTGCTCTTAAACTTTCATCAATAGATTCCATTGCTGATTCATAAGATTTATTCTCTGCAGCAATTTTTGATGTTACAAATAGTTCTTCCCTAGGTACTCCACAATTTCTGACACCGACACCAACGCCAGCTTCGTTATCATATGCTTGCGCAGTATCAATATGACGGTAACCCATAGCAATTGCAGATTTAACTGCGGCTTCTGTTTCTTTTTCTGGAATCATCCATACACCAAGAGCAAGTTTTGGAACTTTCACACCGTTTTCTAATTTAATCATTTCATTTGTAATCATATATTTAATCCTCCATTTATTTTAAGTTCAGTACACCATATTGTTCCTCAGATACTGGTTCTAACCATTCATTGAATCCATTTTCTCCCGGAACTTCAATTGCAAGATGAGAAAACCAGCTATCCGGCGCTGCACCATGCCAGTGCTTAACACCAACAGGAATATTGATACAGTCTCCAGGATTCATTTCTATAATATCCTTACCCCATTCTTGGTAATATCCTCTTCCTGCAACACAAATGAGTATTTGACCACCACCCTTATCTGCATGATGGATATGCCAATTATTTCTACAACCAGGCTCAAATGTTACATTAAAAACTCCAATCTGCTCCATAGAAATAGGTGCAAGATAGCTTTGACCAACAAAGTATTTTGCAAATGCATCATTAGGCTTTCCTATTGGAAATATCATAGACGCTTGATGTTGTGCCTTTGCATCATTTTTATCCGCAGTTTCTTTCCATACATCTTTAGCAAGACTAAACGCTGCCCATCCTTTTGGCCAGCCAACATAAAATGCTACATGTGTAATAATTGCCACTATCTCTTTTTTTGTAACACCATTTTTTTTGCATTCTGTAAGTGATAAATTAAAGATGAATCTGTAATACCAGACGACATTAATGCTACAATAGTAATTATGCTTCTAGTCTTTAAATTAATATCTTCATTATTCCAATTCTCTCCAAACAAAACATCATCATTAAAATGAGCAAATTCAGGTGCAAATTCTCCAAGTTGATCTCTTCCTGCTGTTTGTACTATTTTTTCTGACATTTTTTTCCTCCTTTACTTTCCTTTAAAGATTCAGCTATTTTTTTTAGCATAGAAGCAACCTGTTTTTCGTTAGCATCAAGCGTGTCATAAACTTTGGCTTCTATTTCATATAATTCGGAAAGGACATCTTCAGCATATGCCTTTCCTAGATTTGTTAGGACTATATTCATTTCACGCTTTTTTCCTTTAATCGGAATCAAGTCAATATATCCATTTCTTTCTATTTCTTTTACTACAGTATTAACCGTAGTTCGTGGTAGCTCCCAGTCCTTACAAATTTCAATTTGAGTGTGAGCATTTCCATCATTTAAGGCATACAGCACCCATAACAAGGTAGTAGAGATGCTACTTTGTTTTGCAAAATCATCATAAAATGAATCTACATGGTACATAGCTTTTCCGAAATTATAAAAAAATTGCTTTGAATTCATATCCTCCTCTTAAAATCCTAATTCGTATTTTATTATAACACGAAACAGGATTTTAATCAATACTTTTTTACAAAAGAAAGACACCTCACCAATTTTAGTAAAGCGCCTGTTTTGAATTTTATTTATTTAATTCTATCTGGCTGCCATCAAGGAACGTGAATTCAACCTTTCCATCATAATGAACTGTAAGGTAGTCTACCATACTAAGCCATACATTTTTATCAAAGGATGTCTGCAGTTCCTGCCTTTCAAATTCATGTATAAAGTCCTCTACCTCATCACGCTTGGACTGTTTTTCTATGATGGTTTGCTTGATTTCATCCAGCCTAGCCTTTGTAGCATTAAACCTATTTGCTAGGCTAGAGTATCTAATTTCATATTTATCTTGGTTTTGAACTTTTCTGGCATTCTCATTAATGCATTCATTCACCTGCTCAGCCACAATATTAAGTTCTTCTTCAAGTTCAATCTTTTCTTTCTCAAGAGCGGAGGTATCAAAGATTATCTTTGCCATTTCCTTATGATTGTTTATGATTTCTTTCTTGTTTTTAACCAGCTTATTGACAGCCTCTAAGAATAGCTTTTGAATTTCTTCTTCGGTTAAATGTGGAGTGGTACATTTTTCTTCAAACTTATGATTGGACTGCCATATCTTCTGACAGTACTTGCTGGTTGAGTGCCATGTTTTCGAACCATACCAAGATCCACAATCCCCGCATTTAATCTTACTTGAGTAAATGCTAACGCTTGAAATTCGATTCTTACTGGCTTTTCTTTGCTCTAGTAGCCTCTGCACCCTATCAAATGTACTTGGTGGAATAATAGCCTCGTGGTTTCCGGTTACATAGTATTGAGGTATTTCACCCTCGTTCTTTTTCTTTTCCTTAGTTAAGAAATCAACTGTAAATGACTTTTACAGCAGTGCATCACCTTTATATTTCTCATTACTAAGTATTGCTGCAACTGTTCTTGCTGACCATTTCTTCTTTCCACTGGGTGTTAATATTCCCTTGCTAATCAGTTCCTTTGCGATGCCAAAAGGTGAATAGCCTTGAAGGAAAAGTCTATAAATCTTTTTTATCACTTTGGCTTGTTCATGATTAACAACTAGGTTTCCGTCTTCTCCCCCCTGTCATATCCTAGAAATCTTTCAAAAGGTACTGTCACTTTGCCATCAGCAAATCTTTTTCTTTGGCCCCATGTACAGTTTTCTGAAATAGACCTAGATTTCTCTTGAGCAAAACTAGACATGAGAGTTAAAACAAACTCGCTCTTGCTATCCAAGGTATGAATATTTTCCTTTTGAAAGTATACTCCGATTCCTTCCCTTTTCAGTTTTCTAATTGTGCTAATGGTATCTACAGTATTTCTTGCAAATCGACTTATTGATTTTGTGACGATTAAATCTATTTTTCCATCAAGTGCATCTTTCACAAGGCTATTAAAACCATCTCTATTTTTTTACTTAATCCAGAAATTCTATCGTCATAATATAACCCTACATACTCCCATTCCGGTTCATTTTTTATATATTTCAAGAAATAATCTTTTTGAGCTTCTAGACTATTATGCTGCTCATCTTTTTCTGTCGACACTCTCGCATATGCAGCAACTTTTAATTTTTCAAGTTTGATGAGTTCCGTAAACTTAGGTTCAAGTTTAATTACTTCTTTCCCCGTATCATCACTTCAGCATTAGCGTCGGTGGATCGTATTTCTCTTTTACCTCTGCACTTGTTGCTATCCATTTTTCTTCATCTATCAATTCTCTGAAATACAAATAATCTAGTAGTATTTTACAAAGGCTATAATCCATCTCATCTTTTATTATTTGTTTAACTTCTCTCATTACAATGACCTCCTTAGCTAATATACATCACTCTTTAAGCTAGGTAAGTCAAGCAATATCAAGACACACCCCAAATGATTTTATTGACACCCTATTCAATGAAAAAAGCACCCCTAAAATAAAAAAATCTAGCCTTCCGATTAGCTATAACAACGATTATTTCTATTCGATTTTTGATTTTTCTTAAATCCTTTAATTTAAGCACTTTGAGTAATATAAAGTGTAGATTTGTGTATCAATTCCTTTATCTTCTTCTCAAGGATATTTCCCTGTTTAAATCCAGCATCCGGAGCCATTTACTTATAAAAATCCCTTTTAAACCCCGATTTTACAGATATTTCAAGAACTTTAAGTTTTCTTAGTTTTAAAAATTTGTTCCCTATTTGTTCCCAAAATTTTTTAATATTCCAATTTCTTACCAAGCTTTCTAAGTTAATCTAAGATACCTTATTTTTATTTTTAAAAATACGAAAATAATTTTTTATCCTAAATTACTCTAAAATACCCCAAGGAACCATAGGGTATTAAAAATTTTTCAAAAACTATCCAAAAACCGCTTAAAACGATAAAAGTAAATGAAAAGTACATATAATTAGTTATGTAAGAGCTTAGCAAAAGGATAAAAATAATATGCTTAACGAACTATATAACGACGTAGAGTACAAAACGCTTCTTGAGCACATATCTAGCCAATATAAAGGAAAGGTAGTTTTAGACAGAAAGCAAACCGCAGCGGTTCTTGGCATTGGTATATCCACTCTTGATCTTCGTATATCGCAGGGCAGGGATATTCCACGTTATATCAAAATGGGAGATGCAAAGAATTCTCGCATAGCGTTTGCGATAACGGATATTGCAGCTTATATTTTTCAAAAAAGGGTTAAAACATGCTCTTAATTTCTATAGTAGATAATAAAGAAAAGGACTAAAAATGAGTAATGCCCTTCAAATAGGCGGACACAGCCTAGTTCTTTGTGTAAGAAGCGAATTCTTGACGCTCAAAAAAGCCATTATAAGGTATGAGCACAATGTTAGAGAGGTTAAGCATGCCTCTAAGATCGGATACCTTAGAGGCAACAGTCGCAATAATAGATACATAGTGCTTAGCGAATATAACAACAACGGCCACATGCGAGAGATCACAGCTGGAGATAAAGAATTTAATGATAAGAAATACATAAAAGCGCTTTTGAGAGAATATCACGAAAAAATGAAAGCCGATTACGAAGCTCAAACTAAAACCTATAAAAACGGCAAGGTGGTAAAGAATCGTTGGCGAGAAAATATGGTCGGGTTTTCTGAAGTGGTGATAAGTTTCGGCACCGAACGACCAAAAAACCAAAAAGAAGGGCTAAATCAAACCGAAGTTAATTTTGTTAACGCCCAAGTTTCGTTTGATAGAGTCCTTAGATTTGCGAGATCGTACTGTGCAAAATACGGCGTAAAGTGTTTATTGATTAGCGAGCACAACGACGAAAAGACTAAACACTATCAACTAATTTTTACGAATTATCTCTTTAAAGAACATAGAAATTTAAGATTCGACGGAAAAGGAAATACGAGTAAATTTGGCAGAAGTATGCAAGAAATGGGCGGTATAGCATTTGACGGCATCGCTCTAAGAGGCGAAATAGGTAGCAAGGCAAAGCATAAGAATTTAAAACAAATGCACAAAGATGAAAAAGAGTTTAATAATGAGCAAGAGTTTAATAATAAAATTAGACAATTGATAGTTAATGAAGCAAGGAAGTATATAAAAAAGAAAGAGTCTATGTTTGGCAAAGATTATTTGAGATTAGAAATCGAGGACGATAAGGCTTTTATAACGAGTCTTACGAATTTGGTTTTAGATCAAATGAAAGACAATATAAACATAGTCACTGATAGCGAACTAAAGCAAAAAATAGAGGAACTAACCAGGCAACTTTTAAACAAAGGTGAAGTGATAGCAAAAAATAATAAACTAGAGCAATCTAACGAAGAACTAATACAAGAGAATAAAAAACTAAAAGAGATAAACGCAAATCTAAATAATCAAGATGAAATTATAAAAGATAGAAATTTGCAAATAAGCAATCTCTCGGCTGACCTAATCCAAAAAGAAGATGAAAACAATAAACTAAAAAGTAGATTAGAAAATATTGAAGCTGACATAGCGCAAATAGATAAACTAAAACAAAAAGCCGATCAAAGCGATGCCCTACAAAGCAAGCTCGAAGAAGCTAATGCAGATCTAGAAAGCAAAGAAAAAACAAATCAGTCTTTGAAACAAAGAAACGAAGAGCTGGAGGCGTCGCTAAGTAACGAGAATGCCTTAAAGGAAGATAATGATAGTAAACGACTACAAATCGTTAAACTACAAACTTCTATAAATAACAAAGATCAAAGAATATCCAAGCTGGAAGGAGAAGTAAAAGTTAAAGACGAAACGATAGAAAATTTACAGGATAAGTTAACTGTATTAGAAAACTTTAAAACGAAGGTTATTAGTTTTATCTCAAAAATAAGCAATCTAATACCGAATTTTAGTAGGTTGCTAGATGACGAACCAAATGAGGTAAAAAATGAGATACAAGGCAAGATGTATAGTAGGGATGGGATGGAGATGTAGTTAAAGGACTTTTGGGTGCTTGGGCGTAAAAATAGTCTAATTTAAAAATTTTTGCTAAAATTTTAAAAACAAAAAATAGGAGCACAATGGGCAAGATAGATGAAATTTGCAAGTATTTGGACGCTAAATTTAGCTCAAACGGCAAGATACAAAGCGACATCAAAGAGCTATTTATCTACCGAGCAAGTGTGCCGACCGAGTTTTTAACTGGCGTTTACGAGCCGGCGCTTTGCATGGTTTTTAAAGGCTCAAAACTGGCCAAAGTCGGTAATGATTTTTACGAGTACGATGAGCAGCGCTATCTGCTAGCCGCTACGCATATCCCTGCCGTTGCGAAGATCAAAGGCTGCCCGTATCTAGCTATAACGATCAACTTTGAGCTAGAGGATATTTTAAGCGTGATCGAGAGCATTGGCGGCGCCGAGAGCAAAAAGGGCGAGTTTGCAGGGCTAGCTCTTGGGGCAGTAGATGATGAGCTGCTTGAAGCCGTATTTAAATTTATCCGTTTGCTAGAGCGCCCAAACGATGCTAAATTTTTAGCAAAGCTCGCGATAAAAGAAATTTTATACATACTCTTAAAGGGCGAAAACGGCGATTTCCTACGCCAATACGTAATGCTAGAAACTATAGAAAACCGCGTCACGCGCGCTGCTAAAGAGATAAAATCAAACTACGCCGAGGCAATAAATATCGAAAATTTAGCCAAAAAGCTCGGTATCAGCGCATCGTCGCTATATCATAACTTCAAGCGTATTACGGCGCTTAGTCCGCTTCAGTTTCAAAAAAAGATCCGCCTCGAAGAGGCAAAAAATCTCTTGATAAATCAAAATTTAGAGGCCGCAGAGGCCGCATTTGCCGTCGGTTACGCGAGCCCGTCGCAGTTTAATAGAGAGTACTCCAGGATGTTTGGCATGCCTCCTAAGGCGCACGTCTTAGCCATAGCTGGCGCTTAAATTTAGTGCGGGCAAGGTCTACTGTCTCTCGTTGATTTTACCTCCCAAGCTCCTTTTGTCTAAAATTTACATTTTTGCCCCACCCTAACTACAAATTTGATCTAAATTTTGTATTTTTTATAATATTTGCAGAAATAGGCAATGATTTTGCAGGATCGTTCTACCTCCTTTTTTTTAAAACCGTTATAATCACTTCAGTTAAAAAATTAAAATTACAAGGAGCAAAAATGCAGTATTTAACATTAAACGACGGCAACAAAATGCCGATTTTAGGCTACGGAGTGTATCAGGTGGAGCCTGCAGAGGCTCAAAGGTGCGTTGAGGATGCGATTGGCGTGGGTTACCGTCTCATCGACACCGCACAGGCTTATTACAACGAAGAGGGCGTTGGCGCGGCGGTTAAAACGGCAATAGCCGGCGGCGTGAAACGCGAGGAGCTTTTTATCACCACAAAGCTTTGGATCAGTGACGTAAGCGAGGAACGGGCGCTAAAAGCCTTTGAAGCGTCGATGAAAAAGCTAGGGCTTGACTATCTCGATTTGTATCTCATCCATCAGCCATATAGCGACACTTACGGCGCGTGGCGAGCAATGAGTAGGCTTAAAAAAGAGGGCCGCATCCGCAGCATCGGCGTTAGCAACTTTAACGCGGGTCAAATTATGGACTTTACGATAAACAACGAGATAAAGCCCGCGATAAATCAGATCGAGTGCAATCCTTTTCACCAGCAGCTCGCAGCGCAGGCGAATTTAAAAGAGCTCGGTATCGCGATGCAAAGCTGGGCGCCGTTTGGCGAGGGCAGAAAGGATATATTTAGCAATGCGGTTCTAAAAACGATCGCACAAAAGCAAGGCAGAAGCGTGGCTCAAGTGATTTTACGCTGGCTCGTGCAGCGCGGTATCGTCGTCATACCAAAGAGCGTAAGCAAAGAGCGCATGGCGGAAAATTTCAATATATTTGACTTCTCGCTAAGCGAGGCGGATATGCAAACGATCGCAGGGCTAGACGATGGTGCGAGCCTATTTTTCGATCACAGCGATCCGCAGATAGTAAAGATGTTAAATAATTTTTCGAGATAAGTTCGGCTTTGCCGGCTAAATTTAAAAAGGTTAAATTTTAAAAAGTTTTTGATTTCGGCGCTATTTGCGGCGGCGCTAGCGGGAGGGCAGATGAACGAGAGCTTTACAAAAGAGAGCAAAATTTCAGACGTCGTCCGTGATGCGGCGTTTGGTGATTACGGCAGGCTGCTTTTCCCTACGCACAAGGGTTATTTTAGCGACAATACGGCTAGAGCAGCAAATTTAATAGCGTAAGAGAGCATCGCGAAAAATATAGACAAAGGAGAAAAGATGCAAGAAAAGCAAGTTT
Organism: Campylobacter curvus; assembly: GCF_013372125.1. Classification (NCBI taxonomy): domain Bacteria; kingdom Pseudomonadati; phylum Campylobacterota; class Epsilonproteobacteria; order Campylobacterales; family Campylobacteraceae; genus Campylobacter; species Campylobacter curvus. The sequence continues at coordinate 1,956,590 of NZ_CP053826.1, forward strand.
TGGTTAAAAAGGAAAATCTCGCCGTTTATGATAAGGTGAGCGATAAAATTTTTGCAGGCGGACTGCCTAAAGTCACGCTACTTTTTGCTGCGACGCCTTACGCAAATACAGGAGCGGCGCTGGTGCATTTTCCGCGCGGAGTTCGCACGGCGTGGCATACGCATCCTGCGGGTCAAAATTTAATCGTAACGCAGGGTAAAATTTACACCGGTACGGCGGATGGGATCATACAAATCGCTCGTCCGGGCGACGTAGTGCTCTGCCCACCTGGCGTCAAACACTGGCACGGAGCCGGACTGCACGAAGACGGCGAGCATATCGCGGTAACCTTTGAAAAGGACGGCAAAAACGTAACGTGGCTTGAGCATCTAAGCGAGGATGAGTATAAAAGCCTCGTCGAAAAAGCGGACGAGTCAAAAAAGTAGACTAAATAATCAACGCGCACTTACTATTATCGGTTACATATAAGCTTTTAATGATTGTTTGTTAAAAGCTTTCCGATAAAAAAACTTGGACGTTTTATTGACGAAAAATTATTTTTTGGTCGATAAAGTTTCGTCTAAGTTTTTATATTTTTCTTTTGCTCGGCCAAAGAAAAATATCGGCCGTCTGCCAAGACCTTACAGCAAACTTATTTGAGTTTGCTAAATAAGTATTATCATACATACTATAAAAAAATTACTTGATGCTTGTATATTGATAGATGATATTATTTTACGAATGTGTCAAGAAGGAAAAATAGTTTCTTGGTAACTTTAAATAAAATAAATATTGTTTTTTAATATTAAAATTTATTTTTAATATTTACTTAAGTAATAGATATAACGAGTTGGTTTTTTTATAATTTCCACACAAGCTCGCATGATTCTTGGTGTCTTTATAAATTTTAAAAATTTTGTGAAAAAACATGCTAAAATCATCTCAAGCTTAAAAATTTGCTACATAAAATTTTATTTTGCTACAAACATTAAGCTATATTTTATGAAAGGTGACTGCAATATAATATTGTAGAAACATCGTAGTTTAGGTATTTTTGGTGTCACGGGGGAGACTTGAACTCCCGACCTCCGGCTTATGAGACCAGCGCTCTAACCAGCTGAGCTACCGTGACTACAAAATAATGAGTGCGTGGATTATACAATCTGCGAACTTATTTTTAGCTAAAATTTAGCAAATTTTAAATTTCAGTAAATTTGGCCGAAATTTAGAGCTTCAAGCGCCTTTAAATCGCTCCACTCACATCTTAAAAAGCAAGCTCTCATCAAACGCGCACGATCTCATCTCAAGCTACTTGACGAAAAATTCCTGTGCCGCGCTTTTATCGACAGGTTCTACTTCTAAAATTTTATCTGCGATCGTTACTTTGTAAGTCCTGTCCTTGGCGGCCTTTGTATAAGCGAGCGCGAGACGAGCGGCAAAGCGCATATCTTCATCGTCAGCTCCTACGCTTAAGAAGCTTCTAGCTCCTACGATATCGTCATTTTCATCAAATTTTACGGCGTTAAATTTATCGTTTGGATTAACTTCAAGTGCGCTATTGTCCGCTTCGTCGCGCCCTATGACTAACTTTGCGCCGTTTTTTAGGCGCAAATGACGCCCCAGCTTTAGCCATGTAACGTCGATATCGCGCATCTGCGCGTCAAATTTCAGATAGTCTTTTATCTTTACGGCGAAGCTATCGATAGTGAGCAAACACCCGCCGCCCGGCGTCGCATAGTCTTCAAAGCCAAATTCCGCCGCCATTTTTAGTTGCGGTTTTCTGTCGCGCCCACTTATGGCCATCAGCTTTTCGCGATCGACCCAGCCCTCGCGCTCGGGCTTTGTAGGGGCTAAGAGCTTCGCGCACATCGGACGAAGCACGAGGTCGTTTTCATCGTCTGCTAGGCGCTTGACCTGAAATAGCGCCTCCCTACGCTGACTCATCGGCCGCTGCCCCAAGACCTCGCCCGTGATGATAAAGTCCGCCCCCTCGCTTTTTAGCATATTTAAGGCGGTCTTAAACATATATCCGTGGCAGTCGATGCAGGGGTTAAACTGCTTGCCGTAGCCGTATTTCGGGCTAAAAAGTACATCGCGTAGATACTCGTTTCGCATATCTACGACCTTAAATTTCGCCCCGGCTAAATTCGCCCGGCGCTCTAAAACGGCGTGTTTGTCCTCATCCACGCCAAAGCCGGTATCCATATAAAGCGCCACGACCTCGATGCCTTGATCGCTGATGATCTTCATCGCGAGCATACTGTCAAGCCCACCACTAAATAACGCTAATGCCTTCATCCTAACTCCATTTTAAAGCCAAAATACTACTTAAAATTTGAAATTTTGTAAAGATGGCGCGGTAAGTGGCGGGGGTGAAATTAAAATTTCACCCCTTTGCGGCTAGTTTTACTATCTCTTTTATCACCTCACTCGCGGCTCTTAGCGATCTGACCGGCAGGTATTCGTAAATGGAGTGAAAGTTATGCCCACCGGTAAAGATATTTGGCGTAGGCACGCCCTTGCTAGAGATCACCGCTCCGTCGTATCCGCCGCGCATAGGCTTGATCTTTGGCGCGATATCGAGGTTTTTAAAGGCTTGCTTAGCCAGCACTATCGCCGGCGCACTCTCGTCTTTTAAAAAGCTATAAACGTTTTTGTATCTGTCATTTAGCGTGATCTCGATGCGGCCGTCCCAAACGACGTTCAGGCCATCGGCTAAATTTTGCAAAAACTGCATCCGCTCTTTGTATTTTTGCTCGTCAAATTCTCTTATATCAAGCTTTAGGATCGTTTTCGCGCTGTTTCCGCTAAGCTCCTTGACCCAAAAATACCCTTCCTTGCCCTCGGTGTATTCGGGTGCTTCGCCGCCAGGTAGGAGCGAGATAAATTTATGCGCCATCAAAAGCGAATTTACGAGCTTTCCTTTGGCGTTCATCGGATGAGCCGAGACGCCTTTAAATGTAAGCACGCAGTCCCCGGCGTTCCAGTTTTCATAGATGAACTCGCCTATCTCGCAGCAGTCCAGACAGTATCCAAAATCAGCCCCCAGCTTGCTCGCATCAAGCGCCTTTGCACCGCGCAAACCCTGCTCCTCGTCAGGCACGAAGCAAGCGATCACCTCGCCATGCTTGACGTCCGGATTTTTCACGAAATATTCAAGCGCATTTACGATGCTGGCGATCGCGGCTTTGTCGTCCGCTCCTAAAAGGCTGGTGCCGTCAGTCACGACGATATCGTCTCCTACATAGTTTTCAAGCTCGGGATTATCACTAAATTTTAGGAAAATTCCAAGCTCGTCGTTTAAGCAGATGTCGCCGCCCTCGTATTTTACGATCTTGGCTTTCGTGTCGGCTGTTTGCTCTGCGCTCGTATCAAGATGTGCGAAAAAGGCGATCTTGGGCGAAATTTTATCGTGATTTGCCGGGATTTTGGCGATCAATATCGCTCTTTCATCGAGGCTGATATCTTTTATGCCAAGCGCTTCCAGCTCGCTTTTTATGAGTTTGACCAGCTCGAGCTCGGTAGGGTTTGACGGCATGATACCTGCTGCGCCGTTAGCTCTGTTTGTGGTCGTGTTTATCTTGGTGTAGTTTAAAAATCTCTGCACTATATCCATGCCCGCCTCCTAAATTTAGATAACGAAAAATGCGATCGCTACGACTGAAAGCAGCATACCTAAAAACGTTCGCTTCGCAAGTTGGATAGGATTTACCATGGCAAGTCCGGCGCACACGATAGCAGCTCCCGCGATAGGCGATGCACTCCTACCAAGCGCTCCTGAAATAGCAGCCGCCATACCAAGCTTATCTTGCGCAAAGCCAAGATCGGCTGCGTGGATAGTGACGGCTTGGTTGAACGCAAATGTAGCCGCATCGCCAGAGCCCGTGACTACGCCCATGATGAAAGGCACGAAAGTACCGCCGAATTTCACATAGCTTTGATCGACTTTTAGCCACTCGATGACCACATCTATCGCTCCGCAAGCCTTTAGTCCCGCGACAAATACCCCGGCTGCGATGATGATGCCCATGATGTCGGCGTAGGCTTTTCCCATGCCGTTAAAAAATTCCTTCGTTATCTTCTCTGGATTTGTAAGAGTCGCTACGATAGTGACGATAGCGCCTAGTATCATCGCCTCAGCCACGCCCATTTTGGTCCATTTGAGCAGCTCTATCTTACTTAGCTCCGTTCCGCCCACGACTAATATCGCCAAAGGAACGAGTGGCATGAGCGCATATATCAAATTTACCTTAAATTCGCTGGCTTCAGGCTGGACGGCATCGCTCTCGTTCATATAGTTTTTGCCTTTGGTATAGTCTTTAAAAACGACCGCCATCACCATCATAACGACCAAAACTATCGCAAGAGCGATAAACGCACTTGGAATTTGCACCTTGATGACGTCTTGGACGGTGTAGGTCTCGACGCTTTTCTTTACTAGATCGGTCACATAGATGTTGTGAGCCGAGCCGGGGCTCAAAACGCCGCCGAATGTGCCGGCAAGCACGGCTGCACCAGCCATCGCAGGATGAACGCCGCTAGCCATGAGTAAAGGTATGAGAGTAGCTCCGACGACAGCCGAGCAGCCGGCGGCCGAAGGTATCGCGATGTTGATGAAATACGTCAGTATCGTAGTCATCGGTATCAAAACAAAGCCGATATTTCTAAGCGGTCTTGTTAGCAGCGTGACAAGGTGCTGGTCGCATTTGGTGTATTTCATAACAAAGGCAAAGCCCATGCTAGCGCAAATAGCCTTTATGAGCCCGGCTTTAGTCATATACTCGGTAAATGCGCTCAGAGCACCCATCGGCTTTAACGCCACTACGCAAAGTATCAGACCCACGGCTATAAGCACGGTTTTGGTCTCTCTTTTTTTGATCAAAAGATATATGACGGCGATGACGCCTAAGACCGATAAGATCAACTTTAAAGTCTGCATTCTCTCCCCCTTTAAATTTTAAATTTGCTTCCTGATTTGATGTATGAGATCTCTTTGCCGTAAGCGAATTTCAAAATATCGCTATATCCGATCACCTCTGCTTGGTCGCCCTTTATGACAAGCGCCGTGCCTTCTGGCAGCGCATAGACGATATCTTTTTTGTTCGCTATCAAAAACTCCTCCAGCCTCTCCTCTCTGCTCTCGCCGTTATGACCTGAAATTTTACCGCTGATGAAGTGAGGATTGATCTGATAAGGGAATAAATTTAGCGCTTTAAACGAGCGAGGCCTGATGATAGGCATGTCGTTTGTAGTCATCATCGTCTTGCCCGCGATATTCGCTCCTGCGGACCAGCCGAAGTATTTCGCGCCCTTTTCTACGGCCTCTTTTATAGGTTCGATGAGGCCGAATTTATAAAGATCATGTAGTAGCATGAAGGTATTGCCGCCACCCACGCAAATGCTTCTTGCGCCCTTTATCGCCGCCTTTTTATCCTCGTAGTGATGTATGGATTTGATATTTTTGTTTTTTAGACGGTCGATGACCTTTTGCTCGTATTCGTCGTTCGTTCGCCTGACTCCGGCGTATGGGATAAATAAAATTTCATCCTTGCCCGCGTCGCCTAAAAAGTCCTTGACCCAGTTTTTGCAGTGGCGCAGATAGCCGGTGTCTTGGTAGCTTGAAGCGCTGATCAATAAAGCATTTTTCATCTCTCCTCCTTATTTGTTTGAATTTAGCGCATAAGCGCATCGTAAAAATACATCGACCCCTGCCATCAGCGAGTCCTCGTCAAAGTCGAATTTCGCGTTATGATGGCCTGCTTTTAGGCTCGTGCCTATCATCAGATAGCCGCTTTTGCCGCCGCTGTTTTGCACGGCGTGCATAAAGTGAGCGAAGTCCTCGCACGCGCTGAAATCAGACTCGCGCTTGATCTTGTCATCATCTATAAATGGCGACGCCAAAGCCGCGTCGTAATAAATTTGCGTCACCTCTTCGCTACTGTCGCCGCCTGCCGTGCCTCCAGTTATGGTTATCTCGCTGCTGACGCCGTAAATTTTACAAACGCCATCGACTATGTCTTTACAAGCGTTGAACATAAATTCATTAAGCTCGGTCGTCTCGCCTCTAGTCTCGCACGCTAGATAGCCGTTTGGAGCGATGACGTTGCGCCCTTCGCCCGCACGCAAGACACCCACGTTTATGCGAGTCACGCCTTTTGCGTTTCTAGTGATGCCGTGCATGTTTAGAGCCATTTGAGCGGCAGCTAGCAAGGCGTTTGCACCCTCTTGAGGAGCACCCGCCGCATGAGCCGAACGACCCGTGAGCTTCACGTCAAATTTCGTCGTAGCCAGCAGCTTTTTAGTACCGCATATCAAAGCCCTCGGCTCGGTCGATTGAAAGCCGATATGACCGCCAAAGAGATAATCCACCCCCTTCAGCACTCCGGCCTTTTCCATCGCCACAGCACCTCTAGTGCCCTCCTCTGCAGTCTGAAAGATAAATTTAAATTTGCCGTTTAGATCGTTTAAATTTTCCTTTATGAGCTTAGCTAGCGCTAGCCCCATCGTGATATGTCCGTCATGTCCGCAAGCGTGCATACATCCGGGTTTATCCGAGCTAAAGCCCTCTTTCGTCGGTCTATGACTATCCTCGCCACACTCGGTCACATCGACGCAGTCGATGTCGAACCTATAAGCGATACATTTCCCCTTCCTGCCCGTATCGATAGTGGCTACAAGCCCGGTCAGTCCGTCCTCCATAGCATCTAAAAATTTAGCCTCATCGGCGTTTAAAAGCGTTCGCGCGCGCTTTATCGCCTCCTCACACTGTTGCTTACTGCCAAGGCCTAGCCTAGCCTCCGGCACGACGACCTCGCGCCCCAGCTTGACCTCGTAGCCTAAATTTCGCATCCTGTTTGCGATGACGGCGGTCGTGAAAAACGTGAACCAGCCGGTCTCCGGGTGCGAGTGGAAAAAGCGTCGATCGGCTACCAGCTCGTCCTTTAGGGCCAAGACCCTATTTGCGATCTCATCCATATCCTGCTCCTTAGTTTTGTGATAGTTTTATCATTGCAGCGGCTAAAATTTCAGTCGCTTTGAACGCATCATCGAAATTTATGCTCTCATTTATGTTATGGCTGATGCCGTCCTTGCACGGGATGAAGAGCATGCCCACAAGCTTTGCGATGCCCGGCATATTCATCGCGTCATGCCCGGCTCCGCTTGGAAGCCTCAGCGTCTTTATGCCTAGGCTTTTCGCCTCGTTTTCGAGCAAATTTATGACCTCGTCGCTAAGTCTTACCGGCGTATCTTTGATGAGCTCTTTTATCTCGTAGCTAAAATTCAGCTCTCGCGAAAGATCTTGCACGAAAGCTCTAAGCTCTTTATCAAGCGCCTCAAGATCGCTTTTATCGATGTCTCTTATATCCACGCCAAGCCTCACTTCGCCCGGCACGACGTTTAAAACGCCGGGCTTTGTCTGAGCGTAGCCGATCGTCGCTACGGCAGTCTTTTTAGCTCGGGCGAAATTTTGCGCGGCGATGATGATGTGACTGGCCGCCACGAGCGCATCGTTTCGCATATTCATAGGCGTAGCGCCGCTATGATCGGCTCTGCCCCGCACTAAAATCTCATAACGTATAGGCGCTGCGATACCAGTGACTATGCCTACGGGGATGTTTTGCCTCTCTAGCACCGGACCTTGCTCGATGTGAAGCTCGAGATAGCTGTGAAAAGTGCCCTTTGGTAGCAAGGCATCGGCTAAATTTTGTGGCCTTAAGCCAAAATCCCTCATCGCATCATAAAGCGAGACGCCGCTCTCGTCCTTTAGCTCGTGCAGCCTTGAAAGAGGCAGTTTGCCGCTTACTATTTTACTACCTATGGTCGCCATCTTAAAGCGACTGGACTCCTCGCAGCAAAACACGATGAGCTCAAGAGGGTGCTTTAGCTTCACACCGCTTTCTTTGATCGCTCGCATGGCTTCAAGTCCGGTCATGACACCTAGCGTGCCGTCATAAAAGCCGCCAAACGGCACGCTATCTACGTGCGAGCCCACGCTCACGGCGGGTAAATTCAGCTCGCTCACGTCGTCAAATTTCGCGTAAATGTTGCCCACCGCGTCCTCTTTTAGGCTAAAACCGGCCTCTTTGACGAGCGATATCAGATACTCTCTTGCCTGCTTGTCCTCCTTTGTGAAGGCAAGCCTCGTCAGTCCTCCGCCCTTTAAGGCGCCAAATTTAGAAATGGCTTCAAATTCGCCTTGAAGCCTCTTGCGATTTATCATGCGCACTCCTAAAATAAAAATAAATTTAAATTATTTTATTACTTTTGTAATTTTAGCACTATTTGGTAATTTTGTAGTAAAAAGCCCGAAATTTATCTATGAGTTGCGGATCTGAAATTTTAGATTATTGATTATGGCGGCTATCTTTTGCAGCTTTTCTATCTTGTCGGAGTCGCTACTAGAGCGGATGTGAAGCTGTAAATTTTCATAAAATTTTATCTTTAGATTTGCTATGGCCGACAGTAGCTTTTTCTCATCGCCAATTACCATCGCACTCTCGTCAAGCTCGATCTCGCGCAGTAAAATTTCATCGCTCTCGCCGCTGTTAGACAAGATCGCTCTAAAGCCCTCTTTATGATGTAAAAAATACTTCTCATCTATCGTATCTAGCACGATCGCAGCGAAATTTTCATTAAAAAGCATGCTCTTTAAGATCGAAATTTCAAGGATGTCTTTTTGAGCGCGAGCGATAGGCCTATTTATGAAATTTTGGCTATTTGGCTGTGTGTTTTGCGCCCTTACGCCGCCTAAAGAGAACGAACTCATATCTATGCCAAGCAAGCTGGCGACTAACGGAGCATAGCTGGAAGCGACGATATTTTTTAGATTTTTCGTGTAGGCCTCGATCTCTTCAAGGCACTTTTGCTTTTGAACGGGGCGCGTTAGATCGTAGTTTTTGGCTATTTGACGGATATAAAATTCTCCAAGCTCCACACCTGAAGCAAAAAGCTCCTCAAGCTCCTTTATCCGCCCTGCAAAGACCATGTCGGCAGGATCGGCTCCACCTGCGATGATGACGACGCTACCGTCTATTTCGTTCAGGCTTAAAAGATGAGAGGACTTTATCGCCGCATTTATGCCCGCTGCGTCGCCGTCAAAGCAAAGCACGACGTTTATATCATCTCTTTTTAAAAGTGGCAGGTGTTTTTCGGTTAGAGCCGTGCCAAGCACCGCTACGGCGTTTGTAAAGCCCGCAAAATGCAACATTATGACATCAAGATAGCCCTCGGTGATGATGATCTGCTTTTTCTCGAAAATTTTTTGTTTCGCCAAATGATAGCCGTAAAGCAACTTTGACTTGTCAAAGACCGCACTTTGGGGAGAATTTACATATTTTGCGGGATTGTTCGAGATCGTGCGTCCGCCAAATCCCACGAGCCTTCCCGTGTGATTATAGATAGGAAAGGTTATGCGACTGATGAAGCTCGCGTAAATTCCGCGTTCGTTTTGCTTTACGATGCCGACCTCCAGCGCCTCGGACGGCTCGATCTTTTCGTTTTCCAGTAGCCTTATAGTCTGCGCGCTATCGCCCGCCCAGCCAAGCTCGAAGCGCTCTATCATCGCGTCGTTTATGCCCCGCGAGTAGATGTAGCGCACCGCCTCGTCGTTTTTGTAAAAGGCGCTTCTATAAAATGCATTCACGTTTTCAAGGATATGCTTGTTCTCTTTGGGGGCGAAATTTCGCTCGCTGGTGTATTCGAGGCTGAAATTTGAAATTTGAGCGATCTTTTCGATAGCTTCTACATAGTTTAGCTTTTCATAATCCATCACGAATTTTATCGCGTCGCCTCCGGCCTTGCACGCGAAGCAGTGGAAGATCTGCTTGCTTTGGCTGATGCTCATACTAGGGTTCCTGTCGTCGTGAAACGGGCAGATGCATTTGAAATTCGCACCCATTTTACGCACAGAGATGTAGTGTGAGATGATGTCTACGATGTCGATTTGATCTTTAAGCTTTTGTATGGATTTTGGCTCTATCATAAGCGAAATTATACTATGGCTTTGCTATAATGCAAGTAAATTTTAAACTTAAAGCAGCAACGTGGATATATTTTTTATAGAGCATAGAGACCCGATATTTAGCCTCATCGTGCTTTTTAGCATCGTTTTGATGATAGCCGCACTTAGCTATGCGTGGGGCATATTTTCCAGCAAAGACGAGAAAAAAAAGATCGAGAAATTTATCAAAAAATTTGACAGTCAAAGCGCTATCAGCGAGCAACATAAGCAAATTTTGCTAAGCCCCGAGGTCGATAGCCAAAGTCTGAGCGTGCTTGGTATGACCTTTGCTAAAAACGGCGACTTTGAAAAGGCGATCAGCGTCTATCTCATCGCGCTTTCAAAGGTCAAGGACAAAAACGAGAAAGAATTCATCCTAAACGAGCTTGGCGAGGTTTATTTTAAGGCCGGCTTTTTGAAGCGTGCGGACGATATATTTTTAGAGGCGCTGAAGCTCTCGCCGCGAAATGCGGTCGCTCTTCGCTTTTTAACGATGATAGACGAGAAGCTAAAAAACTATGACGAGGCGCTTTATGCGCTAAATTCCCTAGAAGAGCTGGGCGTGAGCGTTCGCGCTCAAAAGGCCTATATAAAGGCCATAGCGATCCTTGACGATAAGAATTTGGACACGAAGCAAAAGAGCGATAAAATTTTAGCTTTAAGTAGCGACTTTGCGCTTTTAAAACGCATGGTGATGCAGATCCTCATAAAAAACGGGCTAAATTTAAGCGAATTTAAAAATTTCCCGCCTTTAGACGAAGTCATAGACCTCATCTATCTGCAAACCAAGCCCGTAAATTTAAGCGACGACGAGTATAGGGCGCTGTTTTACGCGAAGGGCTTGATCGATGAGAAGTGCGATATAAAGGGCTTTGAGCTAAATGTCATAAAACATCTGAACGACGCTGGCTACAAAGGTGCGACACTAAGCTTCAACTACGTTTGTAAAAGCTGTAAAAACTCCTTTCCTATGCACTTTTACCGCTGTCCGATGTGCCACGAGCTAGGAAGTGTCAAAATTTTGCCTCATATCACGCAAGCAGACGATGAAAACGGTAACACTTTTTAGCGACGGCTCATGCCTGAATAACCCCGGAGCCGGCGGCTGGGCGTATATCCTAGAATTTAACGGCGCCGTGAAAAAAGATAGCGGCGGTACGGCCATGACGACGAACAATCAAATGGAGCTCACCGCCGTCATCGAAGGGCTAAAAGCACTCAAAGAGCCCTGCGAGGTGAGGCTATTTACCGATAGCTCATACGTCGCAAATGCGGTAAATTCGTGGCTAGAGGGCTGGATCAAAAAAAATTTCATAGGCTCGGACAAAAAGCCCGTCAAAAACATCGAGCTTTGGCAAGAGTATCTACGCGTCAGTCGTCCGCACAAGGTCACAGCTAACTGGATAAAAGCTCATAACGGACACCCGCAAAACGAGGAGTGCGATACGATGGCGCGCGAAAAAGCGACGAAATTTCAAAATGAGGCCGATATATGAAAGATTTAGAAAATTTACAAAAGCTTTTGGGATATGAGTTTGAAAACACGAAGCTGCTAAACGAAGCCCTCACGCACAAAAGCACGAAGCTGCCATACAGCAACGAACGGCTCGAATTCCTAGGCGATGCGGTCATGGATCTCATCGTCGGCGAGTATCTTTTTAAAAAATTCAGCAAGACTAACGAGGGCGATATGAGCAAGCTAAGAGCCGCACTTGTAAATGAAAAAAGCTTTGCAAATATGGCTAGGCACTTACAAATCGGAGAATTTATCCACCTCTCCACGGCCGAGGCGAACAACGGCGGACGCGAAAAGGCGAGCCTTTTAAGCGATGCTTTCGAGGCGGTGATGGGGGCTGTTTATCTTGAGGCCGGGCTTGATAAAGTACGCGATATAGCGGTGAGGCTACTTGAGATTTGTTATCCTAAGATCGATTTTAGCCACCTTGTGAAAGACTATAAGACTGCACTTCAAGAGATCACGCAAGCAAGCCTGGGCACGACGCCGACGTACGAGCTCGTGCACTCATTTGGACCCGATCATAAGAAGGAATTTGAGATCGCGCTTTTACTAAACGATAAAGAAATTTCGCGCGCCATCGCAAATTCCAAAAAAGAGGCACAGCAAATGGCGGCTAAGATCGCACTTGAGAAGATGAAAAAGTAGAATTTAAAGGTAAATTTTGAATACATTTGGACGTAAACTAACCTTGACTACCTTCGGCGAGAGCCACGGTGCAGCGATCGGAGGCGTGATAGACGGCTTTCCAGCGGGTGTGAAGATCGATGCCCAGCTTTTACAAAGCGAGCTTGATCGCCGCCGTCCCGGACGAAATAAATTTGCCACCGCCAGAGACGAGGCGGACAGAGCTGAGATCTTAAGCGGTGTATTCGAGGGCGTTAGTAGCGGCGCTCCGATAGCTTTTGTGATTTTTAATCAAAATCAAAAATCAAACGATTATGAAAATTTACGCGAGATCTTCCGCCCCGGGCATGCTGATTTTACCTATTTTAAGAAATTTGGCATAAGAGACCACAGAGGCGGAGGCAGAGCGAGCGCCAGAGAGACCGCCGTCAGGGTCGCTGGCGGAGCATTTGCACAGATGCTTTTAAACGAGTTTGGCGTGAGCGTAAAAAGCGGAGTTTTAAGCGTCGCAGACGTCGTAGCGGGCGAGCCTGACTTCGATCTGGCATCAAAATCTGAAATTTACTCGCTTGGAAACGAAGATGCGATGAAAAGCCTCATCATGAAAGTCCGCGAGCAGCACGATAGCGTGGGAGCGTCGGTTTTAAGCGTCGTCGACGGCGCGCCAACGGGACTTGGCGAGGGATTATATTACAAGCTTGATGCTGTTTTGGCGGCGGCTTTGATGGGGATAAACGGCGTGAAAGCCGTCGAGATCGGCGAAGGCGTAAATGCAAGTCGCCTCTTTGGCTCGCAAAATAACGATGAGATGAGCGAACAAGGCTTTTTGGGCAATCACGCCGGAGGCATCCTAGGAGGTATCAGCACAGGCGAACGCATCGTATTAAAGAGCCATTTCAAGCCCACTCCATCGATTTTTAAAGCCCAAAAAACGCAAAATTTAAAGGGCGAGTGCGTGGAATTTGAGCTACGCGGCAGGCATGATCCTTGTATCGGAGTGCGTGGCAGCGTCGTAGCCACAGCGATGATAAGGCTCGTGATCTGCGATATGATGCTTTTAAATTTAGGTTCGAATTTAGCAAATTTAAAGAAATTTTATTGATAGGATGAGCGGCGACACTTTACTTCGCCTTGAAAGTTGAAAATCAATGAGATATTGCAACAGAGCCAATACTTTTTAAAACAGAGCCAAATTCTAATGAGATAAAGGAACAAAAATGGATTTCGTCACTCTCTCAAATGGCGTAAAGATGCTTCAGATCGGCTACGGCGTATTTTGATAGATAACGCGCAGTGCGAGCGGCTAGTGCTTGAAGCGATCGATGTCGGATACCGCCAATCGACACGGCGCAAGCGTATTATAACGAAGAGGGCGTTGGTGCGGCGGTCGCTAAATGCGGCGTGGCGCGCGAGGAGCTCTTTATCACGACCAAAGTTTGGGTCGCAAACGCGGGTTATGAAAAAGCGTGTGCGTCAATCGACGAGAGCCTAAAAAAGCTGCAAACGCCATACGTCGATTTGCTACTCGTGCATCAGCCATTTGGCGACTACTACGGCACTTACCGCGCGATCATTGAGGCTTATAAAGCTGGTAAAACCAGAGCCATCGGCGTGAGCAACTTCTACGGCGACCGTCTAGCCGACATCTGCCACTTTGGTGAAGTCAAACCGATGGTTGATCAGCTAGAAACCCACGTATTTTCACAGCGAAAAGAGATGCGCGAGATAATGCAAAAACATGGTGTAGCCCTTACTGCGTGGGCGCCGCTAGCACAGGGTAAGAATGAGATTTTCACACACCCGGTTTTAACGGCGATCGGCAAAGAGCACGGCAAGAGTGCATCGCAGGTGGCTTTGAGATTTCTAGTGCAAAATGGCGTCACGGTCATACCAAAGTCAAGCAGCCCTGAGCGCATGAAGGAAAATTTTGAAATTTTTGACTTCGAGCTAAGCGTAGCGGAAATGACGCAGATCGAAGCGCTCGATACGGGAAAAAATTTGATATTTGATCATCAAAAAGCGCAAAATGTAGAGATGTTTTTTGATAGATTTGGGCTTTAAGATCGGCTAAATTTAGAGTGCAGCCCTGCAAAACACCAAGGCGCGCACTCTAAGCCGACACATTTGACGCGGATATTTTTCATCCTAATAAATTTAAAAGCTTTTTATCAAATTTTAGCTAAATTTAGGGCTAAAATTTCACACAAAAAGAGTAAAAATGCAAGTCACCCTTCTAAATTTCACACCGCTAAACATCTGCTCGCATGCGATTCGCACGTGTTGGCAAAGCTTCGAGCGAGGCGATAACGGCGGCGAAAAGGACATTGAGCTCATCTCGCGCGTCGGCAATAAATTCAAGCACGCCTCCACGCTCGAGCATCTCTATTATAACTTCTACATCCAAGGCATCTCGCGCGCCTTGTTGCAAGAGCTCGCGCGCCACCGCATCGCCAGCCTTAGCGTCAAATCTACGCGCTACACGCTAAAAGAGCTTAAAAAAGAGGCGAAATTCGAGCTAGGCGGCTTCGAGCGCGCTAGCGGCTACATCGTGCTAACTGGCAATGAACTGGTCGATAATGCAAGCATTAAAGCACTTGAAAACCTGCGCGAAATTTTAGCCACGACCACGACGAGCCTTGACATCGTCAAATACTGCCTGCCCGAGTGCTACAAAACCGAGCTCACGTGGAGCGCGAACGCACGCAGTCTGCAAAATTTCCTCTCTTTGCGCTCGTCAAAGTCCGCACTTTGGGAGATCCAAGAGCTCTCGCACAAGATCTACGAGACACTACCGCAGGAGCATAAATTTATCTTTAAAAAATGTATAGATATAAAATAAAGGAGTAAAAAATGTACAATATGAAAAAAAAGGAATTAAAATTTAATGATGAAGAAATAGCGGCATTATTCGGAAGTGAAGCTGCAGAGGATGAAAAGCCAGAAAGATTGATAGAATATTACTTTAAGGCAGATATATACGAAGAAATAAAAGCGAATTTACCACTTCGTATAGCTGTTGGACATAAAGGAATTGGAAAATCAGCTATTTTTCAAGTGATGCGACAAGAATTTGAAAAAGATAATATACTAACTATAATGCTAACACCAGATGATATTGAAGGTATAAACGAATCAAAAGATGATGGTCATAATAAATTAGTAAAAATATGGAAAGATGAGCTCACAAAAATCATCATAAATAAAGCCATTGATAAAATTAGTACTTTTGGGGAACCAATAAAAAATTTAAAATCTAGCATAATAGACACTTTGGTGGATTGTTTAAAAAATTTAAAAATTAATATTAGTCAAGAAAAAAATGCAATTACTCAACATTTTTTAAGTGATAAAAAAATAATTATTTTTATAGATGATTTAGATCGTGGTTGGGAAGGTAAAAGGGATGATATAAAAAGAATTTCAGCTATGCTAAATGCTATTAGAGATATTTCCAATACCAATAGATCTATAAATTTTAAAATAAGCCTTCGTACAGATGTTTATTATTTATATAGAACAAATGATGAGTCTACTGATAAAGTTGAGAGTAATGTAGTGTGGGTTACCTGGGATAATCATGGTATCTTGGCATTACTTGCTAAAAGAATTGTTACGTATTTTGGTGGTAATGTTGAAGAAAGAGAGTTATTAAAATTAGAACAAACTGAAATTTCCAATAATATACTTAGCTATGTATTTGAAGATAGATTTCACGGACACGGAAAGTGGTCCAATATACCAATATACAAATTACTTATGTCTTTAATAAGAAAACGACCGCGTGATCTTATTAAACTTTGTTGGCTATCTGCAAAAGAAGCGAAAAGAAATAACCACAATAAAATTGGGACAGAGGAATTAAACAAAATATTTGAACTATATTCACAAGGTAGACTTCAAGATACCATTAATGAATTT
The DNA here is from genome assembly GCF_013372125.1 of Campylobacter curvus. Classification (NCBI taxonomy): domain Bacteria; kingdom Pseudomonadati; phylum Campylobacterota; class Epsilonproteobacteria; order Campylobacterales; family Campylobacteraceae; genus Campylobacter; species Campylobacter curvus. Next base: position 1,972,630 of record NZ_CP053826.1, read on the forward strand.
AAATCTGAATTACCTACTATTGAAAGATTGCTTCTAAATATGAAACCTACAAAATATGAAAAGAATTCGGGTGAAGCATATCAGTTTACAGATGCAAATTTAAATAAAAAAGTTAAAAATATAATTAACAATATGCCTAAATTTATTTTTGCTAATGGAAAAGAAGCAACAGAAAAAGATCTTTGCATATTTATGTATAAAATTAACTTTTTAACCGCTAGAAAAAAAGAATCTGATGGAAAAATAATAAGAAAGTATTTCGAAGAAAATAGGTTTTTGGCAAATACACATACAGATTTTGGCTTTGATTGGGAAATACATCCATCTTACAGATGGGCACTACAACCAGATAATATTTTGAATATATTTGATACCCTCGTAGAATATGATAGCTAATATGTATAGTTTAGATAAAGAATATAACTATCTAAAAATTATTTTAAGAAATCATAAATTTATCTTTTAAAAGTACATAGGGAAAGCAAAACGCAAAACATCAAAATCGACGTGAATAAAAAGGGCATTTTTATAAATAAAATTTTACTCGCAAATGACGCTATGATCGATGATCTAAGTAAAATTTTAAACGCTAGCCCGCGCATCGTGCCACCTGATTACGAAGTGGCGAAAAAGGGTGGATTTGAACCAAACGCCTTAGCTCTCTACGACGAGCTTGGTATCTGGTGCTTTACGACGCCAGAAGGCAGGATAAAAGATATAAATTTACTCACCCAGCGCCAAAAAAACACGAGCAAAAGGCTCTTTCCGCGCGGGCTTTTTACGGACGAGATCACCTTTGGCGGCAAAGTGCCGCTTGATGCGATCAAGGAAAAGCAGCTGCGAGACGCCTATATCTATCTTAATGCGCGAATCGGCGAGTATCAAATTTCGCTGACATTAGCGGACGACGTGAGAGAGCGGATCGAAAAATTTAGCTTTGCCGAGCGCCTGGCAAAAAGCGAAACTGGCGAGATCGCTCAGCTGGTGCGAAGCGCACCCGTGCCGATCAGCGAGATTTGCTTTTACTACAAGCCCAAAAAGCCTCGCTCAAAGCCAAGTGACAAGTATAAGATCGTGCTTGCAGATGAGCCAAAGCTCACATTTAAAAACCTGAATCTCAAGCTCACCGTAATGAACGAGCTGATGTATGAAAGAGAAATTTTAAAGCCAAAATTTGACGTTTTTGAATATTGCGCTGAGCGCGACAAGGACCCGTATGACACCTTGGAGCGATACCTGCCGTGAAAAAGTGGTTCGGCGAATACGAGATCGCTGCGGAATTTGCGGACGAACTCGAGCACATCAATCTTGACGGCGGCAATGAAATTTACCTGTAAATCGCACCCGACTGGGACGGCGAGGACGGGATGTTTGACATCAAAAGTATCGACGCGAGCGAGCTAGCGCAGTTTAAAAATCTAAAAACGATCTCGACCACAGGTATAAAAATCGGCACTAAGGCTAGGAAAATTTTGGATCAAAATAGTATCGAGATTATCGATGAATAGGGGTTAAATTTAACCCCTAGCCTTTAATAACGCAGCAGTCAGACTCGTTAAAAAGATAATTTTGAAGTATCAGATAATTCGTAGGGTCTGCGTCCATACTATCAGCAAAGGTAATGGTTAGCACATCATTTTCGGGCTTGAAATATACATTTTTAGCATCAAATTTAATCTTTTACTTTAATAGCAGATTATTCGCGTGAGTGAGTGCAATAGCGATAGCATCGGTGATGTCAAGCGGTTTTATCTCTTTTGTGATGCCTAAAATTTTCTTCACCATAAAGGCGACCTGCTCTTTTTGAGCTTTCGCCTTGCCAGTGACAGCTTTTTTTACTTGAAGCGGTGTATATTCGGCAAAATCGCCGTGAAGCTGCAAAATTTTAAGGCTCAAAGCACCGCGAAACTGCGCGAGCTTAAGCACGGTTTTAGGGTTGTAAGCAAAAAATATATCCTCGATCGCTACCTCGTCAAATTTGTGATTTTTAAAGATCACGTCAAGTCCCTCGCAAAGCTCGGTGATCTGGTATTGCAGAGTATTTGGTTTGATTTTTATCAGTCCGGCCTCAATGAGCGCCGTTTTTCTAACGTTTTTTTCGATTATCGCGTATCCGCAGTTCCTACTTCCAGGATCGATCCCTAAAATTTTCATCACTACCTTTTAAAAAGTTTTTCACGTTTTTTTCACGGCGTGAAAAAGTTGATTTGCAACTAGTTTAACAAACAATTTATTAAATTTAAGATAAAATCAGTAATCACGTAAATATCAAAATTTTAAGGGTAAAAT